>CAJVYT010000219.1 GCA_913009765.1 uncultured candidate division Zixibacteria bacterium | reverse complement strand
TTTACTGATCCGGCGACCACCGAGATCTACACTCTTTCCCTACACGACGCTCTTCCGATCTCTGGAATATTAGGCTTTTTGATGTTTACCCGCTTTACAACAAAATATTCTTGGTTATCTCGTATCTCTTTGGCTTTTGTGATGGGTATTACTGCAGGTATTTTTATTGTGTCACAGCTTCATGGATTGGTCTTACCTCAAATGCAAAATACAATGCTTCCGTTGTTTAACGGAGATGGTTTTGGAGCTACTTTGCTTGCAATTATCATTGTTGTCGGGGTTATCTCTACTCTTATTTATTTCTACTTTTCGCATGAACATACCGGAGCTTTGGGTGTTACTGCCAAACTCGGCATCTGGTTTATTATGATTGCTTTTGGAGCTCATTTTGGTTACACCGTTATGGGTCGTGTATCACTGCTTATCGGACGGGTACAGTTCTTAATCAATGACTGGATAGGCTCGTTTGGTCAATTGTTTTAACTGACCCAAACCTATCTTCGATTGTAAGATAGTTTAACTAAACTAAATCACCAATACGACAAACATTTCTGTCTGTCGAACAGTCGGACAAGAATATCCGATCAAAGATATAACATATAACATTCTATAAAAATCATATATTTAAAGGTTGTAATTTCTCAATAAATTTACGATATATACCCTTGAGTGATTGAAATAAAAACAATATGGAGATTATAGATGGCTAATAACTTTTTATTTACATCAGAATCGGTAACTGAAGGTCACCCGGATAAACTCTGTGATCAGGTTTCTGATGCTGTTTTAGATGCAATTTTAAAGCAGGATAAAAAAGGGCGGGTCGCCTGCGAAACATTTGTAACTGCCGGACTTATCATCGTTGGCGGTGAAATTACAACCAAGGGATATGTCGATATACAGGGATTGGTTCGGAAAGTTATCAAAGATATCGGTTACACTCACAGTAAATATGGATTTGCCTACGATACTTGTGCAATCTTAAATGCTATCGGCATGCAGTCACCCGACATTGCTCAGGGAGTGAACACCGGGGGTGCCGGCGATCAGGGTCTTATGACCGGATATGCCTGCCGTGAGACAAAAGAACTTATGCCGATGCCTATCATGCTGGCACATAAATTATCACGTCAGCTTGCCAAAGTTCGAAAATCAAACAAATTAAAATACCTCGGACCTGACGGCAAGTCGCAGGTAACAGTTGAATACAAAGACGGTAAACCATACCGTGTAGACACAGTTGTAATTTCTTCACAACACTCCGAAGAAATTTTGGACCGTTCAGGTAAAAAGATTACCAAAAAGGCAATAAATGAAATAATTGATAAAATCATCTTGCCGATTATTCCTAAAAAGATGATTGATAAAAAGACAAAGTTTTTAGTAAACCCCACAGGCAAATTTGTTATCGGCGGACCTCAGTCTGATACCGGTATGACCGGACGTAAAATTATTGTCGATACCTACGGCGGTATGGCATCACACGGCGGAGGTGCATTCTCAGGAAAAGACCCTACCAAAGTTGACCGCTCGGCATCATACATGGCAAGATATATTGCCAAAAATGTGGTCGCATCGGAACTTGCCGACAAATGTACTATCCAGCTTGCCTATGCTATCGGTGTTGCCAAACCGGTTTCACTCATGGTATTTACGGACAAAACAAATAAAGTCCCGGAAAAAAGAATTGTACAACTGATAAATAAACATTTTGATATGACCCCAAGAGGAATTATTAAAACTCTTAATCTGCTCAGACCTATCTACGGGAAATCTGCCGCCTATGGTCATTTTGGTAGAACCGAAAAAGAGTTCACATGGGAACAAACCAACAAAGCAAAATTACTTGCAAAGGATGCATAACAGATGGCTCTAAAATATGATATTGCTGATATTAAATTAGCAAAAGAAGGTAAACAAAAAATAGAATGGGCTGAACGCAATATGCCGGTGCTTCGTTCTATACGAGAACGGTTTGCAAAAACAAAACCTCTCAAAGGTATTAACATGGCATGCTGTTTACATGTCACCACCGAAACAGCAAATCTTGCCCGCACTCTCAAAGCAGGCGGTGCCAATGTCGCCGTTTGTGCTTCAAATCCACTCTCCACACAAGACTATACAGCCGCATCCTTGGTTAAAGATTATGGCATTTCTGTTTTTGCTATCAATAATGAAGATAACAAAACATATTATAAACATATTCATCAAGCACTCGATTTTAAACCTCATATCACTATGGATGATGGTGCCGATTTAGTTTCGGTTCTGCACTCTGATCGTAAAGAACTTCTTGAAACTGTTATGGCAGGTACCGAGGAAACCACTACCGGAGTCATTCGTCTGCGTGCTATGGAAATGGACAACGCTTTACAATTTGCGGTGGTTGCTGTGAACGATTCCAAAACTAAACATTTCTTTGACAACAGATACGGAACAGGTCAATCAACCCTTGATGGGGTTATTCGTGCGACCAATATGCTCATCGCCGGATCAACAGTTGTTGTTGCCGGATACGGATGGTGTGGACGTGGACTTGCTATGCGAGCTCAGGGGTTAGGTGCCAAAGTTATTGTCACCGAAATTGATACTGTCAAAGCTTTAGAGGCTGCCATGGATGGGTTTCAGGTTATGCCGATGATTAAAGCAGCACCAATTGGTGATCTGTTTATCACAGTGACAGGTAATCTCAATGTTATCCGTGCTGAGCATGCCAAGAAAATGAAAGATGGTGCTATTATTGCAAACTCCGGTCATTTTAATGCCGAGATTGATATTCCGGCTATCAAAAAAGCAGCATCAAAGAAAAAAGAAGTCCGTCCGTTTGTAGATGAATATCTTATCGGCGGAAAACGAATTATGATTTTAGCCGACGGTCGTTTGATTAACTTGGCAGCCGCTGAAGGACATCCTGCCATGGTGATGGATATGTCGTTTGCCAACCAAGCATTGGCATCTGAGTTTGTTGTGAAAAATCACAAAAAGCTTGAACCGAAAGTTTATACCTTACCTGATAAAGTTGATCAAGATATCGCCCGTATTAAATTAAAATCAATGGGAATCGGACTTGATAAACTGACCGCCGAACAGAGGATTTACTTAGCATCCTGGACAATGGGAACCTAACAGTAGTCCGATAACTGTTTTATAAATATGTCATGCTGAGCGAAGTCGAAGTATGTTCAAAAAAAAAGAGCGGTTTTTATCACCGCTCTTTTTTTTATTATTCACTTTCCAGATAAAAAAATCACTGACATAATATTCAATGAAAAGACTTACTCATTATTATTTTCAATAATGTTCTTATCCATCCACCGAGTAAATCTACCAGAATTATTTTCACCCGCAACAAACTTACCATCAGAAAGAATTGCACATTGACAGGCATCAGTTATTAAAACTAGACAATTTTTATCAAGAGCAACCAAAGATGTATCTAAAAGAGATTGCACAAACTCTTTCTCTTGCCATCCTTTTGATTCAATGTATTTGACAATATCAGGATCATTGATATTTACTTTTGATTCATAACATAATTTATTGATTATCACAAATTGAGGTTCATCTAAAAATGTAGGAGACCATTCTTTTTCATCAATTATTTCTTCCAATTTAGCTTTACTTATTTCAGCAATCTTATAATCCCACCCATAAAATTTCCCCTTTTTTATAGATTTACCCGAAATAAATTTATTCAATTGTTCAATTTTTAAATCTTCACCCCAAAGACCACCTAAAGAGTAATCTTTAGCCAATTTTGTCCAAATAAATTCAAGAATCAATTTTATAGGCTTCGTCGAAGTAGAAACATAGAAATCCCAATAGTCATCTTGCATTGGAATGGTATATGGACAACCATTTATTTTTAATAGAGAAAATTTGTCAGAAATTATTAATTGAGGGAAACTTCCCACTCCAAAACCTTTTGATAATAGATTATCACCCAAAAATTCTATCATAGATTTACGAAAATTATATTCTGATTTAAAACCATGATACCCTAATACTATTCTTATCGGAGAGACTTGCTCCATAAGTAAAATATGATAAATCATCTCTAAAGAATAATCTAATTGGTTTAATTTAGAATAATCTGGTGGTACAATTCTTGTAATTTCAGAAAAATTTCTTTTAAGCAAACTAGAATCTAACTCAAATTCACATTCGCCAGAATTAAAGTATCTTCCAAAACATTCATGAACACTGCTTGAATTCTTAAATGCATCTTCTAAATCTTTTGAATATAGTGTCTTTTTTACTTCAAAAACAACTAGTACATCTTTAATATGCCATTTATATTTTCCCGTATGTGGAATTTCTATACCTTCTCCTTTTACAAGCATACAGTCTATTTGTTTTGTCATTTTTTCTGAATTATCATAAATAACACCTGATACAAATTGTAGTCCTAGGTGTGGGGGAATTGCCTTTTTCAAAATATCCGAGGTTAGACCTTCATACATTTCACCAATAGTTGGTGCATGCTTTAGAGCAAATTTATCCAAGATTATTAATTCTTGATTTTTAAGTTCTTCAATAAGTGACGCTACAGTTTCAATCATTTACTGATTCCTTTTTATTTATACAATATTAACATAATGTCATTCCCAACTTGATTGGGAATCCAGAATTCGTCAGAAGTGCAGGGCTTCTGACCTACAAATTCCTACCCCTCCCGTCTTGCCCACTCGACATCTATATCGTTATTACGGAGACGTTCAAACATCATACCAACATGGTGCTGGATATGTTTTATATTATGTATCTGCAGTTCAAACTTTTGAAACGGTATCCAAGACACACCGGAGTCTGCTTCCATATCGGTTGAGTCGATACGAGCATGTAAATCATCGACAATGTAGTTATAATATTCTAAGACTTCTTTTTTGGTATAGACATCTTCAATAGGTATCGGTTCTTGTTCGGGGAGACGGTCTAAAAATTCAAAGCCGTCTTTGTGTTTTTCCCATTTCACAAATTCTTTTTCAGATTTTTGAGTATAGAAATCAGTAAAGTAAAGTGTGTGGAATGCAATATGCCAAAATTTATTAGCGTATGATTGGTCAATCCAGAGTGAGTCGGGACAATTTTCGATTGCTTGTCCAAGCATTGTAAGTGATGCCTGATATTGTTTTTTTACAGCATGTTTAAAATCCATTTTTTCTCTTTCAATTCTTTTGTAGGGTTTGGGCATGCCCAAACCTCTAAACGGAACAGGCAAGCCTGCTCCCTACGATATCATCTTTTTCAATAGGGCGGGAATTCTTTAGCATTTCCGCCATCAATGGCAGAACCACTAAAGGCTTTCAGTCCGCCTTGGCGGGGTTCTGTCCTACAAGTATTCAGTATGTATTAAAGCAACCACTTCTTCGACAGACATGGCTGAAGTATCTATCAAAACCCCTCTATCTTCATCAGAGTTTTTAAATTCGTCGTAAAGTGTTTCAACTCTTTTTCCCATTTTCAAATTATCCGGTAAACCGCTGTCTCTGCTCATGAGAATACCTAAATCTGCTATTAGCGTAAATAACTTAATTTCAGATTCATCAACATCAACTGATTCAACAAATTTGTCATACTCCCATCGGTTCAAAAAAACATGGTCGATAAAAACCGTGTAACCGTTGTCGTGATATAATTGTGCTGTTGATGCTGCCGATTGTAATGCGAGCGATTCTTCATTATCTGAAAATGTCCAGTCGGTTCTCCAATGACGGATATCATCAAGCGATATAACAATTGACGGTTTGTGCCGTTTCGCCAGTTCTTTGCAGGCGGTTGATTTCCCTGCTCCCGATGGACCTCTAATGATTATTACCATTATTTCCTCGCTCTGATAAGTCCTATAAGACCGAAAAGAAAAAACAGCCCATTGACTCCCCAAATAGCTATGTAATCGGGAACTTTTTCATTGTATCCTGCAGACTGCAGAACTTTAAACAAAACAAAATAAATCAATGCGATTAATGCTCCGCTTGAAAAAGAGACAGCTATTCCGCCTTTACGGGGATTTGCTGCAAACGGAATCGACAACAGCACGACAATAAATGATGCCAGCGGATAGGCGTATTTAATCTGTAGGTCAATAGATTCTCTAATATGAGGTCCGCCGGTTCGTTTCATAAGAGCGATATATTCTTTGAGTCCATCAAGTCCCATATCCTCCGGATTGCCGACTCTGCGAGAAAAATCAGTCGGTTTGTCTTTTATCTGATCTAAATAAAGCGAATCAAATTCTACAAAAGAATGCTGAACAGAATCTTCGAAAGTTCGGACAAATCCATTACGGGCAACCCAACGATAATCAGTATATGTAATATTAGAAGCTATAATAAGTTTTTTTAAACTGTTATTTTTTGTTTGATAGAGCTTAAAATCTTTGCCGTCACGTTTTGACACATAAAACACAGAGATAGTATAAAAATTACCCGGGGATATTTGACGATAAATATTTGTTACTTGATCATATCTTCGTTTGGAGCGTTTTTTTATATTAAACTCTTTAATTTCTACCAATCGTTTATTTGCAGGCGGAAAGATATATTCATTGTAATAAAAATGCCCGGCTGATAAAATAAGTACAACTATCAAAATTGGTGCTGTAATACGATAGAGTGACAAACCGGAGGCTTTCATAGCTAAAATTTCATTGTTTTTGGCTAAATAAGATAGAGAGAAAAGAGTTGCAAGCAGCACAAACACCGGAAAGAACAGTTTGAGTACCCATCCCCCAAAATACAGATAGTATTCTACTATTTGATCTAAAGGAACATTATTATCAATAAAATTTCTGAGCAGTTCAACTAGATTGATAACAATTATCATTACACCTATAGAAATTATCACAACTATTAGTGTAATGAAAAAGAGCTTGAGAATATATCTGTCTAATTTTTTAAAAAGTATCATTTTCTCTTTTTCCGAAAGTAACTGAAAATAGGTTTTTCTGTTACGACTAAATACAACAGATAGATTCCAATAAAACCTATAATAAAGTTTGCTCCCCACATTGACCAAAATGGAGAAAGCAAACCGCGGTCAGCTATATCTTCACCGGCAATTAATGATGCCCAATAGAAAATAAAAAGAATAATTGAAATAGTAATTGCTATCCCCATTCCTTTTTTCTTAGACATAATACCCAGTGGAGCACCAATTATAATAAATGCGATAATTGCTCCCGGAATAGAGATCGGAAGAGCACACGTCTGAACT
>CAJVYT010000218.1 GCA_913009765.1 uncultured candidate division Zixibacteria bacterium | reverse complement strand
ACGGCATACGAGATATATCAGTGTGGCTGGAGTTCAGACGTGTGCTCTTCCGATCTCTTCTATGATAAAGAAAATCAGGAACTTATTTTTGAGCAACTGGCTCAATTAGATTTTTCGAATGAATTGCTGTCTGAGTATACAAACGAAATGGTTAATCGTACCGACTTTCCCGATCAAGAGAAATGGATGTCACGAGTTAATTCTGTCTTAACAGCAATGATTGAAGGCAGGTATGAAAAAATAGTTCTTGCTCGAAAAACAGAGCTTACTTTTAAAGAAAACATTCGACCGGATTTTATTATGCATAGTTTACTTGAAAATACATCAAACTGTTTTCATTTTTGCTTTCAGCTCAGTGAAACAAATGCATTTTTAGGTGCAACTCCAGAAAGACTCTACTATCGCAACCATAACAATCTCAAGTGCGAGGCTGTCGCCGGAACTAGAAGCAGAGGTGATGATGAACGGCATGACAGGTCGCTTGCCGATGAACTGCTTCAAAGTCAAAAAGATATAAAAGAACATCACTATGTAATAGAATCAATCTTAGAAGCTCTTGCTGAATATGTAAAAGGAAAAGAAGAACAGAATGGTGGTAATGTACTTTTGATTCAGCTTGCCAAAGTACAGCATCTTATAAAACGGTTCAAATTTTCACTACATGATTCTGTAACAGATTTTGATTTAGTGAACAGTTTACATCCGACTGCTGCTGTCGGGGGATATCCAAAGAAAAATATTTTAGAATATATTGCTGATTTAGAACAGTTTGACAGAGGATGGTACGCTGCTCCAATAGGATGGATAAGTAAAGATACGTCAGAGTTTGCTGTTGCTATTCGTTCCGGTTTAATTGATAAAAATAAAATGACACTATATTCGGGTGCCGGAATTATCGACGGTTCCATTCCTGAAAGTGAATGGGATGAAATCGAAAACAAGATTTCCAATTTCTTAAAAATTCTAAACTCATGAACCTTACAAAAGCATCATCATTTAATGAACTTGTTGTAAACATCCTCATAGAAGAACTATACCGAAACAAGATAGATAATTTTTTTATCTCCCCCGGTTCACGCTCAACACCATTAACATCATCGGTCGCATATAATAACAAACTTACAAAACATATTCATTTTGATGAACGGGGTGCAGCATTTGCCGCCTTAGGTTATTCCCGGGGAACCGGTAAACCGGGGGTGTTGATTTGTACTTCCGGTTCAGCAGGTGCTAATTATTTTCCTGCTGTTTGTGAGTCTTCTGCAGATTCGGTTCCGATGATTGTTATAACATCTGACCGTCCGCCGGAGCTGCACAATGTGTTGGCAAACCAAACGTGTAATCAACAGGAAATGTTCGGCGAGCAGGTAAAAGATTTTTATAATATTGCTCCGCCCGATAAAAACATTTCTTTAGAAGATATTCTTTTTCATGTAAGTAAGCTTGTACAAAGTACAACTTCGTATCCATCGGGAGTTGTTCATATAAATTGTATGTTTAGAGAACCGCTTGTATTCAAAAAAACAAAAAAAGATTATAGCAAATACGCATCTGTTGTTCAAGATTGGATTGACTCAGATAAACCATTTCTGAAAATAAAACCTAAAAAAAACATTCTGTCTTATAGCTCTACATTTGATAAGAATCTTCCGACTATTTTAATAGCGGGAGCATTACGAACAAATAAAGAAGCACAGGCAGTAGTACGCTTTGCTGAAAAAAATAACTTACCAATTTTTCCTGATATTCGTTCCGGTCTGAGACTGTCAAATAAATCTGAAAATTTAATTTCATATTATGATCAAATTTTGTCAACAAACATGCTTCAAACAAATAAGCAATATCAAGTAATTCATGTCGGAGGAAACATTGTTTCAAAACGTCTGCTTCAGTTTATTGAAAAATCAAACATAGAGAACTATCTTGTCCTGCATAATTCATTGCATGCCTACAATCCTCATCACAAAATGACTGAAAGCAAAGTAGGGTCGATAGAAAAACTTTTACAGCAACTTTCTGAAGATATCCAGCCATTTAAATCACAATTTCTCAAGTATGTAACAAAATGTAACGAGAAAGTGAAATGTCTGATTTCAGAGTACGATTATAAATTTACAGAAATTGCAATAGCAAGGCAACTTTCACAGTTAGTACACAAAAACAGTTTTATCTATTCGGCAAACTCTTTGTCGGTTCGTTTGCTTGAAATGTTTGCTGATATATCAGATAAGAACAACCGTGTGATTGCAAACAGAGGGCTGTCCGGTATCGATGGTACTATCGCATCGGCAGTCGGTTTTGCTCTCGGTGCCAAGAAAAGAGGAACCCTTTTGATAGGTGATTTAGCTTTTCAGCACGACATTAATTCATTGGCACTTCTGAAAAAATTAAAACATCCGATTATTTTAGTACTTCTAAATAATAATGGCGGCAGAATTTTTTCTTACTTGCCAATTGCAAAAGATAAAGAAATTTTTACAGACTATTTTGACACGCCGCAAAATATGATTTTTGAATCTACTGCCGCACAATATGATTTGCCGTATTATTTTATAAGTTCCACCGGACAATTTAAAGAGATATTTATGAAAGTTCAAAAGCTAAAGCAGTCATCAATTATTGAAATAGCCCTGCAAGATTCAGAAATTTTCGAAGAACAGAAGAATATTGAAAGAAAAATAAAAAAGTTGGTTTGATTGTATGATAGATTTCCATTTCAAAACGTATGGGGATACACAAAACCAGCCGCTTCTTATGCTGCATGGTTTTATGGGAGATTCATCCGACTGGGAGCCTTTGGCTAATAGATTACAAGAAAATTTTTACTGTGTTACTTTAGACTTGCCGGGGCATGGGGAAACTAAATCGGACAATGAATCTGATTATACGATTGAAAAAACATCAGAATCTATTGTTGAGTTTCTCAAAGATCAAAAGATAGAGAATCCTTACTTGCTTGGTTATTCTATGGGCGGGCGGATTGCCTTTTATCTTTTAACTAATTATCCCAAGACTTTTCGGAAAGCAGTCATTGAGTCATCATCTCCCGGTCTAAAAACCGAACAGGAAAAAAAAGAAAGAGTGCAAAAAGATTTACTGCTTTCAAAAAGAATGCAAATGCATCCGATGGAACAATTTTTACAAGACTGGTATAACCTTGATTTGTTTTCTTCTATTGATAAAAAGTCTGATACCTTTTTAAAAATGATTGCCCTTAAATCTAAAAATAATATTAAGCAATTAACCCTTTCACTAAAGCATAGCGGTACAGGGGTTATGCCGTCATTGTGGAATTCTCTTGATGAAATAAAAGCAGATGTTTTACTTATTACCGGAAGTTTAGATAAAAAATACAGTGCAATAGCTCAAAAAATCTGCATGAAACATCCAAAATTCTCACATGAAATTATTGACGATGTCTCTCATAATGTGCATTTTGAAAAGGAAGATTTGTTTTATAATACGATAGAAAATTATTTGAAATAAACGAGGAGCAGATGGCTAAAATAAAATGGAATAAAGCAGGCGATTATACAGATATAAAATATGACAAATTTGACGGTATTGCAAAAATCACAATCAACCGTCCCGAAAAAAGAAACGCATTCAGACCACTCACTGTCAAAGAAATGATAACAGCACTTGCCGATGCAAGGTCTGATAAAACAATCGGTGTGATTATTTTAACCGGTGAAGGAGAAAAAGCGTTCTGTTCAGGAGGCGACCAAACAATTCGCGGCGATGCCGGCTATCAGGATTCCGATGGTACCGAACATTTGAATGTGTTGGATTTTCAGCGTGATATACGAACCTGCCCGAAACCCGTTATTGCGATGGTTGCCGGATATGCTATCGGAGGCGGTCATGTGCTGCACCTAATGTGCGATCTTACAGTGGCTGCCGACAATGCAGTCTTTGGTCAGACCGGTCCAAAAGTCGGTTCGTTTGACGGCGGCTTTGGTTCAAGCTATATGGCTCGGATTGTCGGACAGAAAAAAGCACGGGAAATTTGGTTTTTATGCCGTCAGTACGATGCCAAACAAGCACTTGATATGGGACTTATAAATACAGTCGTACCGTATGCACAACTTGAAGATGAAACAATAAAGTGGTGCCAAGAAATACTGGCTAATTCACCGATTGCTATACGATGTCTCAAAGCTGCCATGAATGCCGACTGTGACGGACAAGTTGGTCTGCAGGAGTTGGCAGGAAATACAACCATGCTGTTTTATATGTCTGAAGAAGGTCAGGAAGGTCGCAATGCTTTTGTTGAAAAACGTAAACCTGATTTCTCAAAGTTTCCTAAACGAGGTTAATAAAATTCTAAGTTCCTATGCCTGACTCACAACTTAAAATATACTGGCTTGCCTGTCGTCCAAAAACTTTACCTGCTGCCGCTGCACCGGTTATTATCGGAACAGCAATGGCGTTTGCTGATAAATCGTTTCATTTGTTATCAGCATTAGCAGCACTTTTTGGAGCTTTGTTTATTCAAATTGGAACTAATCTTGCCAATGATTATTTTGATTTTAAAAAAGGCTCCGACCGTGAGGACAGACTGGGACCTACGAGAGTAACACAGTCCGGTTTGATGTCTCCTCATGCTGTAAAGAATGCGACTATCATTGCATTTGCACTGGCATTTCTTGTCGGCATTTATCTTGTCTTTCGAGGAGGTCTGCCGATTGTTGTTATCGGGCTTAGTTCTATCTTGTTTGGCGTGCTTTATACAGGTGGAAAATATCCGATTGGATATATCGGATTTGGTGAACTGTTTGTACTTATATTTTTCGGACCGGTCGCTGTTGGCGGAACTTATTATGTACAGACTTTAACAATTAACAATAATGTTTTAATTGCAGGTTTTGCTCCCGGTCTTTTTTCTTCTGCTATTTTGGTTGTAAATAATTTAAGAGATATAAAGTCTGACAGAATTAGCGGTAAAAAAACTTTAGCGGTTCGATTTGGTGAGAGCTTTTCAAAATCGCAGTTTGTTTTGTTTGTAGCTGTCGGTGCTTTGCTTCCGGTTTATTTTTATTTACAATCAAATAATATTTTTCATCTGCTTCCGGCAATTGTTATTATACCGTCTTTAATAGTTCTAAAAAATATTTTCAAGCAAACAGGCAAAGAACTTAATAATCTTTTAGCACAAACCGGAAAACTTCTATTTTTCTATTCGCTTCTGTTTGCAATTGGATGGGTAATATGATTATTGACTCTCTGCAATTATATTCTTACAAACTTCCTCTTAAAAAAGAATTAGTACTGCATGGTCACAAAATTTCTCATCGAGAAGGATTTATTTTAGAAATAGTTTCCGACAACGGTATTAAAGTAATTTCTGAAATTGCACCGCTCCCTTTTTTTTCACAAGAATCACCTGCCGATGTTCTCAAAGAAGTTGTTTTATTTAAAAATAAATTTGTCCGCAAAGCGATACCGTCTGACCTTATACAGCAGTTATCAATCTATGCACCATCGGTACGTTTTGGCATTGAATCAGCATTTTTACAATTAACGGCTCAATCTAAAGATTTGACATTAGTTGATTTATTAAACCCAAATGCGAAACAAATAGTTTCTGTGAATGCACTCTTAACTGGAAATCAAACTGAAATTGTAAAACGTGCCGCACAACGCTATGAAGATGGGTATAGAGCTTTCAAAATAAAAATTGGCAGATCAAATCTTCATGATGAAATTTCAGCAATTCATAAAGTACGAGAAATTGTAGGTGATGAATCCTTGATTCGTCTTGATGCCAATCGTGCGTTTGATATTACAACAGCACTTGATTTTTATGAACAACTGAAATCTGTCAATATAGATTACATTGAAGAACCTTTTAAGTCATTTGAGTTAGTGCAGCAATACTTTGATGATCACCATGATAAAATGCCTATCGCACTTGATGAATCGCTTGTAGAAATCCATCCGGAAATGCTCAACAATCTGTTTGCTTTAAAGGCAATAGTATTAAAGCCGACACTTTTAGGATATACAAACTCTATGATGTTTGCCAAAAAAGCATTTGCCTTAGGAATACAACCTGTCATCAGTTCATCGTTTGAAACTTCTATCGGAACATATATACTCGCATCAATGGGGGCGATTATAGACTCAATGATTCCAATCGGGGTCGATACTCTTTCATGGTTTGAAGATGATTTAATTCCTAACCCGATTACTATCACAAAAGGAAAAATTGATTTATCAAAACCGATAGATATAATTTCACAATTAGATTTCTCAAAACTTACGGAGGTAGTTCTTGATAACAAGTAAGTTTGTTTGGGAATCATTTGAAAAATATAAAGATGAAATATTCTATACAAATGAAAATATTAATATCTCATATAAGCAATTCTATCAAAAAATAAAACAGGCAGCATGTCAAAATGAATTATTGTATACAAAAAACGAAAAAACAGTATTTCTCATAGACAGTTCTCTTGAGTCACTCATAACATTTTTTGCTATTATATATAACAGTGCTGTTCCGGTTCTGTTTTCTAAGCAAACTCCAAAAGAAAAAGTTGAAAAATTATTTAATTCCATACAAGACAATGAATTTTTAACTTCAGAAGATGCTACTATTATATTTACATCAGGGTCATCGTCTATTCCCAAAGCAGTTTTGCATACATACGGCAATCATTACTATTCCGCATTAGGTTCCAATGAAAATATACCGGTTCACATAAACGACAGATGGCTTTTGTCTTTACCGCTTCACCATATCGGTGGACTCTCTATTGTTTTTCGGGTTCTTCTTTCAGGTGGAACCTTAGTAGATTATAATAAATCAATTTCTTTAGAAGATACAATTGAATCTCGTAAAATCACCCATGTTTCTGTCGTCTCAACTCAACTGAGAAGAATGTTACATTATTCTGGAAAACTAAAATCTCTTAAAGCAGTTCTTGTAGGCGGGGGAATGGTTACTGATGATTTAATCATAAAAGCTGTTGGGTTAAATATTCTTATATATAAAACATACGGTATGTCGGAGATGTCTTCACAGGTTACTACTACTTTACCGAGTGCATCACAGGAGGAACTTCTCACATCAGGCAAGGTTATAAAATATAGAAAAATTAAGATAGCTTCCGACAATGAAATACTTGTAAAAGGAGAGGTGCTATGTAAAAGATATCTCAATGCTGAAATACCTAGATCGGAAGAGCGTCGTGTAGGGAAAGAGTGTAGA
>CAJVYT010000217.1 GCA_913009765.1 uncultured candidate division Zixibacteria bacterium | reverse complement strand
GATAGATTGACGATCAGCTGTGGCTCATTGGCTGCTCGTGTCTGACAGTTGATTCATAGTGGTGCCTCGTGGTGTGTAAGCATAAATACGAATAGAAAAATAATTACACTTCTCTTATTTCTGTTTGTTTTTTTTTTAATGATACGGCGACCACCGAGATCTACACTCTTTCCCTACACGACGCTCTTCCGATCTAAAACAGATGACAACAGATTCTGACAAATCTATTTCTGCTGTTTTATATCGTTCATTGGAAAAAATAATAGAAGCACCTTATAAAGCAAAAACAGATACGGTTCAAATAAAATCACTAAAACAAGAAACCCATGCACCTATTGAAATAAAGCAGAATAAATTTAAAGGTATAGATCGCCCACAAGAGCAGTTAGAGATTGACAGACGTGATGGCGGTTTTATCAAAGTAACGCAGCCACTCAGAACACAAGGAAAAATTGCTCAAGACCCTATTCTTTCAAAGTACGGTAAACAAATTCAAAAAGCTGCTGATAAATATTCTTTAGATCCGGCTTTGATTATTTCAATTATAAAAGCGGAGTCGAATGGGAATCCTCAAGCAGTATCACCGTCAGGTGCCAAAGGGTTAATGCAATTAATTGACTCTACTGCCGCAGAACTTGATGTGAAAGATGTCTTTGATCCCGAAGAAAATATTGACGGTGGCAGCCGCTATCTTAAAAGCATGCTCGACCGCTTTAAATCGGTAAAACTCGCTCTGGCAGCCTATAATGCCGGACCGGGTAATGTGATGCGGTACGATGGGATACCCCCATTTCCCGAAACAGAGGGATATGTGGACAAAGTAATGGACTCATTATCGACTATAAATGTAAATACTAATGTGATACGTGCTAAAGTGAAATGAAAATAAACCGACTATTAATGTGAAGATAAAAATTATTGGATAAAAAAATGATTGATGTATTAATAGAAATTATTGGCAAGGAAGCCGCTCTCTTTGAATCTTTCTTAGAACTCCTTGAAAAACAACAAAGAATGCTGGTAGAAAATAACCTTGACGGGCTTAACGAAGTTACCGCCGAGCAGCATGAAAGGCTTGCCGAAAGTCAAATGCTTAACTGCCAAAGGATGGAACTTGTTGAGCAAATTAAAAAAGATAAAAATATAGACGGCGATTTAAATATCACCCGTTTACTCACATTAATTGACCGACAGCAGGCAGACAGATTAGAACAACTCCAAAATGTGATTCTTGAACTTAACGATAAGATTTCAGAAACAAGAAATCAAAATGCGATACTGCTGAACCGTTCGAGAGAATATATCTCCAAAACGATGGATATGCTTGCTCGCATACATGCACCAAAATCACCAACTTATGGACAATCAGGTGAATCGTATGAGCAAAACAACACTGTAGCAATAGATAGGAGAATCTGATGCCCGGATTATTTCAAGGACTCGAAATAGGTCGGCGTGCATTGCTGGCAAGTCAAGCATCACTGCAGACAATTGGACATAATATCGCCAATGTTAATACCCCCGGATATACAAGACAAAGAGTAAATATATCTTCAACGTTTCCTGAAAACAATACTTTAGGGTCTTTTGGTACCGGTGTTGAAGTAACAAGTATCCAGCATATTCGCGATCTGTTTTTGGGTGATCAGTATCGACAGGAAAGTAAATCGCTCGGAGAGTGGAGCTATAAAGAAAAAGTACTTTCACAAGTTGAATCGCTTTTTAATGAACCTAACGATAATACCCTTTCTGACCAGATGAACGAATTTTGGAATGCATGGGATGATTTTGCAAAAGATCCGGGATCGTCATCTACACGAAATCAGTTAGTTTCACAAACAAAAATTATGACAAACTCATTTCATGAGTTAACCGATCAAGTTGAAACATTACGGTCATCAATAGACTCTGATTTAAATAACTATACAAACCAAATAAATAGTATGACTAGTGAAGTCGCTCGTCTTAATCATCAAATTCAGTCACTTGAGGTTGGTGGTGTTAAAGCAAATGATTTACGAGACAGCCGAGACTTGGTCTTAGACAAACTTTCATCACTTGTAGATATTAATACCAATGAAAGTCAGAGTGGCGAAATGGTTGTATATATTGGAGCAATGTCTGTTGTCAATGGGGCAGATGCAATACGAATAGAGTCAAAAGTAGTAAATGTTGACGGTAAACCAACTCATAAACTGATGTGGGAAGGTTCAGATTTTGAACTCACAAATACAGCCGGACAGTTAAAAGCTCTTTTAGACAGTCGCGATGTTATTATTCCGAAGTATCTCGATAAACTCAATACTTTAGCCGCTACTATGGTTGAACAGGTTAATTCTATTCATATGCAGGGACAGACAGGCAACGGACAAACAAATATTGCATTTTTTGATGCAACCAAAACTAACGCTCAAGATATTGCGATAAATCCTGATATTGTCGCCAATCAACTTTTGGTAACATCGTCAGCAAGCGGTGCTGAAAGTGATAATACTCTCGCCTATGAAATAGCAAAACTCAGAGATAAAAATGTTCTAAAGAACGGCTCAGTTTCTCTTAATGGATACTATAACTCTATAATCGGATCCGTTGGAGTTGAAGCAAATGAAGCAACATCATTTGCAAAAAACTATGATCTGCTTGTACAGCAAATAGAATTCGCCAAAGAATCTGTTCAGGGGGTTTCCCTTGACGAGGAAATGATAAATATGGTAAAATTTCAACACGCCTACGATGCTGCTGCTAGAGTGATTACAGCAATGGATCAGGCTCTCGATACAGTATTAAGAATGGGAGTTGTTGGAAGATAAATAAAAAAAGAAAAAATAAACTATGAACATATATGGCATAAAAACCAAGGAGGGTTTACGTGCTGATTTTAACAAGGAAGTTAGGTGAATCAATTAACATCGGTGAAGATATTAAAATATCGGTGTTAGGGATTCATGGAAGACAAGTAAGAATCGGAATTGATGCTCCGATGAATGTGGTTGTACATCGTGAAGAAATTTATGTGAAGATTCAGGAAGAAAACCGCAAGGCATCGGGTTCAATTGCAAAAGATTTTAAAGGAATGGTTGACCTTATTAAAAGTAAAATCAAAGGCGAGGAATTAAAACCGCCTTCAATTGACTATAAGGACAAGATGAAAAAGAATGGTTCATCGAGAAAAACAAAAAATTAATTAAACAAGTGAGTAAGTTATGCGTGTTACCAATTCAATGATTGCCGGTAGAGTTACTTATAATGCTCAAAATTCTCTTACAAGATTTTTGTCCATGCAGACTCAAATGTCTACCGGGAAAAGAATCAATAAACCATCTGATGACCCCTTGGGTATCACTCGTGATCTTGATTACCGTAATGAGTTGGCGAATAACAAGCAATATCAAGGAAATATCAATCAAGCAAATTCATGGTATTTTAAAAATGACGAAATTATAAACAGTCTCAATGAAATCGTTTCAGAAGCTAAAGCCGATGCTGTTAGTGGTGCTGATGATTCATTTAATGCCGACGGCAGAAAAGCATTTGCTGCCGGGATTCGTGCCGGCATTGATAAAATTTTACAGCTTGGTAATTCTCAACTTGAAGGACGATATACTTTTTCCGGGTTTAGGACTAATGAAGCTGCATTTCAGCGTTATGCGAATGGTGTCACTTTTCAAGGTGATAATGGTGTTATCAATTACCAGATTGACTCCTCTGCTGAAGTAGGAGTTAACATGAATGGGGCAGACCTCTTTTTAAAACAGATTCTGACACTTGGTGAAGGATTTGATTTAGATACTGCTATTAACGGTTCGACACAGCTTTCTGATTTGCATAACGGTGACGGCATAAACCAGATTCCTGGATTGATTCAAATAAGAGATTTAAACTTAGGCATCAATGCCACGATTGATTTAAACGCCGAAACTACTATTGATGAAGTAATTACACAAATAAATAATGACCTTGCGATCAACGGAATAAATAATCTTACGGTAAGAATTGCTGATGATAACAATTCGCTCTTGTTTGAGCCAACACAAAATGGGTTAATTACCGGCACGACCCCGCTAAATAATATAAATAACGGTGCCGGAGTTGATTTGACCTCCGGTTTAATTAATGTAACTGATAATGCCGGTACTGATATTAACGTTGATTTAAGTTCTGCTGTTACGGTTGATGATGTTATAACGCAGTTTAATTCTCAGCTTAGTTCTGCAGGTATATTTAATGTTACTATGAGTATCAACGCTGCCGGTACAGGTTTTGAAATAAATGATACGAACGGTATCCCATTGAATTTATCTATAAAAGATTTAGAAAATAATGTCAATTTAGCCGAACAGCTTGGAATAGTCGGAAATATAGGACCAACTCTTACCGGGAGCGACCTCGCTCCGAGAGTTGATTTTGCAATTGAAGAATTAGGCGGAACAACTGCCGAAGATTTAGGAATCTTAGGTGAGTTCAAAGGGAATTTTATCGGTGAAAATTTAGATGTGCAGCTTCTGACAACATCTAATTTAAGCGACCTTAATAACGGTTTGGGAATTACTACCGGGGAAATAGTTATGTGGCAAGGTGGTACAAAGGCAACACTTGATTTAGATGACCCTTCAATTGTTACTGTTCAAGATTTACTCGACGTTTTTAACAATTCAGGGCTTGATATTACCGCATCACTTAATTCGGATAACAGAGGTATTCAAGTTGTAAACAATGATCCGTACTCATCATTTACAATTGAGGATGTGTCAGGGGGAACTGCCGCCAGAAATTTAGGAATATATGGCTCGTCTGACATGGTTGGCTCTTTTTATGTTTTAGCCAATGCGATGGAAAATAACGATACCGAAGCAATAGGCAGTCTCTTAGATAATTTTGATTTGTCTATTGATCATGTTTTAAACAGTAGAGCTGTTAACGGTTCCAAAGGTGTCAGATTAGAAAGTACGATGAATAGGCTTTATTCACAGGAATTCATGTTTACCGAACGTCTTTCGGAACTTGAAGATGCTGACTTAACAAAAGTTATTACAGATTTATCTATATATGAAAATAATTATAAGGCTGCACTTATGGCATCTGCCAAAATTATTCAGCCTTCACTTTTGGACTTTTTAAGATAGAACAGATAAAGGAATAATTATATGATTGTGCAAAGTTTACGGTTAGGAGATATTGAGGTCTCAGAAGACAAACTGATTACTATGGAAAGACCTGTTTTGGGCTTTGAAAAGTACAAAAAGTATTGTCTGATTGAAATTGAAGAACTCAAACCTTTTTTATGGTTCCAATCAATTGATGAACCGGCAATATCATTTTTGGTAGTCAACCCAAGATTATTTATGACAAATTATAAAATTGAAATTAATTCCAAAGAAATTGCGGAACTTAAAATTGATGATGTAAATGCTGTTGAAACGTATGTGGTTGTTACTTTAGCTGAAACTCCGGAAGATATCACAGCAAATATGCAGGGTCCTATTTTAATCAATACTGAAAATAATCTGGGAAAACAGCTTGTCTTGGTAAATACTGATTTTGATGTAAAATATTATTTTATGAGGTATCTCCCAAAGCAAGAAAATGTTTCCGAACAAGAGACTGCTTCATCTGCTGTTTAATTGTTTGTTCATATCAAAATAGGATATTGATATAATGAGTACTACGAATCTACATTTGCAAAAAAAACTTGCTGATGGGCTAATCTCTTCAGAGGAATTAACATCACAAGCAAATAAACTCTTAGCGGATAATAAACTATCGGAGGCATATCCCTATGTAAAAACTGTTGCCATGTTGTCGACAAGTTCCATCACCGATAAAATGACAGCCGGAATTCTTGCCGTCTCGCTGCAAAAAAATAGCGATGCCTTTGAGTTCTTTTCAGAAATCACAAAAATAGAACCATTACACTATGATGCAAATTATAATCTTGCACTCATTGAAATCAATAGTCAAAATTATGAAAATGCTTACAAAAGAGTAGAAACACTCCTGACAAAATATCCCGAAAACTCAGAACTACTTAATGATTTAGCAGTAATAGCAACACATCTGAATGATTCTGCAAAAGCTTTTCTCTCTTGGGAAAAAGCACTTACAATTAACCCAAATGACTCAATAGTGCGTAACAATGCCTTGGCATATTCTTTGGATAATCAATTTTTTAAAGAAGCAAACCAACTTTTATGTCTAAATGAAAAGTCAAACGGTAACAACTCAAAATCAAAAGCTGAGATTCATAGATGGCAGGAAATTATAAAAGAAAAGAATAAGCCTAATCCGGTTATTTCAAGTTCTGAACATGCAATGATTGCCGGCAAAAAAATTGCATTTTTTTCCTCTATTGACAGTTTTGTCGGAGACATTATTGATTATCTCAAACAATCCAATGAAGTCAAAATATTTGACAATTCAAATCTCAACGAAATGAAACACCTTATGGAATGGGCTGATATATCTTGGTTTGAATGGTGTGACCAGTATTTAGTTGAAGCAACCAAGTTTAAAAAAAAATCACAAATAGTCTGTCGTTTACACAGCTATGAGGCATTTACAGATTATCCTTTACAAGTTGATTGGGAAAAAGTTGATCTGCTTATTTTTGTAAATAAATCAGTACAGGAACTGGTTACGGCTAAAATTAAAATAAAAACACCCCAAGTTATAATTCATAATGCTGTTGATACTCAAAAATATCAAATTCCCAAAAATAAAAGATACGGCAAAAAAATAGCATCTGTAGGATATATCAATTACAAAAAAAATCCGGAATTGTTATTGTACTGCTTCAAAAAAATATATGACTATGACAATGAATATTCGCTGCATATTGCCGGACAGCATCAAGACCCTCGTATAAAATTATATTTTGAACATTTTATCAAAGAAAACAATCTACCTATTATTTTCGATGGATGGATTGACAATATGTCTGCTTGGTATACCGATAAAGATTTTGTTATATCAACATCGTTGTTTGAATCTTTTCATTATTCAATTGCCGAGGGAATGGCATCAGGGCTTATGCCGTTAATTCATAATTGGTATGGAGCAAAATATATTTATCCCCAAAAATATCTTTTTAATACTCCTGACGATTGTCTTGCCATGATTCGGCAGTATGAAGACAGTGACTTCAAAGAAACCGCATTGGAAAATAGAAAATATATTATAGATAAGTATAATAAAGGTGATAAGATGAAAGAGATTTCCTCC
>CAJVYT010000216.1 GCA_913009765.1 uncultured candidate division Zixibacteria bacterium | reverse complement strand
GGTTTTTGGGTTACATTTGGACAGGAATTTGTTTATTATTTATGGCGATTCCGTAGAGGTGGTAAGTTAAATCCTTTTTGGTGGGGAATCCCATTTTTGGGTATATTTATCCAACTAATTGCATACCAATTGAATAAAATTGATCATTCAGAAGAATGGACATGGATGTATTTGGTGGTAGTGAAGAAAAAGGAGGATTGAATGAAAGCGCTCGTTAAAAAGCTTGTCGGTGCACTTGGATATGAAATAGCAAAGAAGTCAAGCAGGAAAATGGGCTATGGATATGACTTTGAGTCGGAAGCAAGACAAGCGATCGCTGTTGTGCGAGAAAATACAATGGTATCCTATGAGCCACTTGTTACTTTGTTTCAGCAAATCCGTTATTGTGAACTTCAAGATATTCCTGGAGATTATGTAGAATGTGGCGTTGGGAAGGGAGGGGCAAGCGGCCTGATGGCATTGGCAAATAAAGAATATGGTCAAAAGAGGCGTCATATTTACATGTTTGATATATTCGATGACATCTGTGAGCCTGATCCAAAAGTTGATGGTGATTTTGTGATAAGTAATGTGGCTAAATTGGCAGGTGTGGATAAACTGTCGCTCAAGGGAAGATTAAGACCGGTCAAGGGCGTTTATAATTCCCACGGCGGTCATGGCACCATTGAGATAGTCAAAAAGCTGATAGAGGATAAAATAGGTTATAATAAAAATTTATTACATTATCACAAAGGGTGGTTTCAAGAGACTTTACCGGGTGTCACAAAGGAGATTAAGCAAATTGCCATTTTGCGTCTGGATGGCGATTTTTATGCATCAACAAAGGTATGTCTGGATTTCTTGTATGAGAAAGTAGTCTCCGGTGGATTCATTATTGTTGACGACTATGGCACCCGTGAAGGCTGTAGATGAATTCAGAGAGAAAGAAGGAATTACTGCATTTATAAACCATGTGAATCACGATTGTCGTTATTGGATAAAGGAAGCATGAACTTTACATTTGAAGCGGATATTTCAAAGCTATGCCCACCTTAAAACAAAAGGGCGTTTCCGGCGTTAAATGGTCAACAGTTTCTCAAATTAGCCGGCAGGGAACACAATTATTAACGACTATCATTCTTGCGCGCTTGTTGTCCCCTTCAGATTTTGGACTGGTTGGAATGGCAATGGTGGTGATTGGGTTTATTGGTATTTTTAAGGATTTAGGTACTTCTGCTGCTATTATCCAACGCAAAGAACATTCTGAAGAACTGCTTTCAAGTATTTTCTGGGTAAATGTGGTATTTGGCGCCCTGGCGATGACTGTTTTGTTTTTTGGTGCGCCACTTGGCGGGTTGTTCTATAATGAGCCTCGAGTAGATGCAATCTTGCGGGTGCTTTCGCTAACCTTTTTCATCTCCGGTCTCAGCATCTTGCAGCAGGCATTGTTAGAGCGGTCATTGGCTTTTAATAAATTGGCTAAAGTTGAAATCAGTGCTGTCATTTGTGATGCCATAGTTGGTATTGGTATGGCGCTTACCGGGTTTGGAGTTTGGAGCTTGGTTTTTCAATCATTAACAACGGTTTCTGTTACTACCATTTTACTCTGGTTATTTAGCTCCTGGCGGCCGAAGTGGATTTTTCATTGGGGCGAAGTTAAGGTTGTAAGTAGTTATAGTTTAAATTTAACCGGATTTAGTATTTTTAATTATTTTGCCAGAAACGCCGATTATTTATTAATAGGTAGATACTTGGGAGCGCAGGATTTAGGATACTACACATTGGCTTATCGTATTTTGCTGTTCCCTTTGCAGAATATTTCATCGGTGATTGGGCGTGTGATGTTTCCTGTCTATTCAAGTATTCAAGCAGATAACCATCGCTTTGCCAGTGCTTATTTGAAAGTGGCTAAGACTATTGCATTAATTTCATTTCCTTTAATGTTAGGTATATTGGCATTAGCTGATCCATTCATCATTACAGTTTTCGGCACAAAATGGCGGCCGGTAATTTTGTTGATTATAATTTTAGCACCGGTTGGTTTTCTCCAATCAATCGGAACTACTACGGGTTCTGTTTATCAGGCTAAAGGACGAACGGATTGGATGTTTCGCTGGGGTATCGGAGCCGGAACATTTGTGATGATAGCTTTTGTCATCGGTTTACACTGGGGCATCGTTGGCGTTGCATCCGCTTATGCTGTCGCTGTAGTAATCTTGACGTACCCCAGTTTTGCTATTCCATTCCGTTTGATAAATTTAAAATTTTCGCGTTTGCTCAAAGTACTATGGAAGCCATTTATTAATAGCCTTATTATGTTTATTGCAATATTAACTTTTAGAAATGTCTTACCAATGAATTTTTCAAGTGCTGTGGTGTTGATACTGTCTATTGCGCTTGGAATTATTGTTTATGCTGCTGCAAGCTGGGTAAATAGCAAGGAACAGTTAAGAGAACTATGGGGACTATCGGGATTTAAAGGAAGTGCTAAATGAGTGAAAAAATAAAAGTTATTCACAGCTCTCCTGTGTGGCTACCGCAAACGCAAACCTGGATGTATAATCAGGTAAAATACCTGCCAGATGATATTGACACGCATATTGTTTGTGAACAGACCAAACATCTTGATCAATTTGAAGTGCCTAATATTCATCTTCTGCCTCAATCCTCATTAATCGCACGTTTTGGCGCATCGGGAATTAAGGGTACCAAGGCATTATCAAGAATCTTTTGGGCATATCAGATGGTTCATAAAATTAAGCCGGATATCGTTCATTCGCATTTTGGCACCGTTGCATGGTTTAATGCGCTTTTTCTTCAATTTACCAAAACAAAGCACATTGTAACTTTTTATGGATTGGATGTTAACATGGTGCCAAAGCAATATCCTAAATGGCTCCGACGTTATCACTTTCTGTTTAAATCGGCAGATCAGTTTTTGTGTGAAGGTCCGCATATGATTAAGCAGCTCATTGCCATGGGTTGTCCCAAGGAAAAGATAAAGTTGCAGCATTTGGGCATTGAAGTCGATAAAATTGCCTATTGTCCTCGTCATTGGCAGGTTGGTGAGCCGCTGCGTGTGCTGGTGGCAGCTTCTTTTCGGGAAAAAAAAGGTATCCCTTATGCCTTAGAAGCATTGGCTAAATTACAGCATATTGTACCGCTTGAAATTACCATTATAGGCGACGCAACACCAGAGCCACGCTGTCAAAATGAGAAACAAAGAATACTAAGTATTCTCGAAGAGAGCGGCCTTAGAGCAAAAACAAAACTACTGGGCTATCAACCCCATCCCGTTTTATTTGAAGAAGCGTATAAAAATCATATCTTCATCTCACCCAGCGTTACTGCCGCTGATGGCGACACCGAAGGCGGTGCGCCTGTTTCATTGATTGAAATGATGGCAACCGGAATGCCCGTGATAAGCACTACGCATTGTGATATACCCGAAGTGGTGCAATATGGCGTTGAAGATTGGCTTGTCGCTGAAAGAGATATTGATGAATTGGTGAATAAATTGAAATGGTTAATAGAAAACACAAAGGAGTGGAATATTATGTTAGATAAAGGGAGAAAGCATATTGAGAAGAATTACGATGTTGAAGTGCAAGTCCAGAGACTTGAGGAAATATATGATAAAGTTTTGATACAAGGAGTAAAGGCATGATTAAGGATAAAATAAATTTCTACTAAAAGTTACACCATTTTGTCCTCGGCACATCGGAGCCTATGTAAGACGTTTATACTTCCGAAAATACATTAGGAAATTGCCAGATAGCAGAACCTGAGGGACATCCTATACTCCCCTGTCAAGTAAAAAATACATTTCAAGAAATAGAGAAATGAATATGAGGAACGTTAGAAATGAAGTTGAATAACTATACTACTGAATTCTTTTCAGCCTCAAGATTACTCTCGATTTTAAAAACTGAAAATATTTTTCTTCTGTTTCTTATCTTTGGGGAATATAATGGACAAATTAATGGAGCTATGCTACTTTTAACTGATCCTTGTCGGAGACAACTGAACAGGATTTATCCGCAGATTGAACGGATTTTTCTATTGAACAATAATATGTGTATATGGGGATGTATGGCACAATGAATTATTTCACTCACGTCATATTTGCAATATTAAAGAGATTTGGTAGTAGCAAGATAAGGAAGGCAGTATGGAATTATGAGTTTTCGAGTGGCAAGTGGAACTATCTTGATCCAGACGTGAAAAATTCAAAAAGTAGGGATATCGTATACTATTATCTTGAGAAGTATTCTAAAGGTGGAAGTATTCTAGACCTTAAACAAGCGCGATAAAACAAGAAGCAAGCATAAAGAGGTAGAAATGCCCCGAATCTATTGGTTAAAATAAGAAGCGTGGGAAACACAATAACCAAAGAAAGGGGCATTTCAAGTGAGCAAAATATCTAAGAGAAAGTATAGCAAAAAGATGAGGAAAAGTAAACGGCGAATAGAGGGACGATTGGGGAAAAGGCAGTGGAAGGATCAGGCGGAGCCGATAATGAAGGGCAGCAACATACATTACGAGATGAGCGAGAAGGTACAGGCAATCAGTTGTGGAGGGATAGGAGTGATTCACCAGATGGTAAAAAGGATAGGATTAGAGAAAGAGATCAACGCAAATCTAAAATTATTAAAGCTACATATACCCTATCATGAATCGGATCATGTATTGAACATAGCCTATAACATATTGGCTGGGGGGATACGTCTGGAGGATATAGAGTTGAGACGGAAAGACGAAGTGTTTCTGAATGCATTGGGAGCGCAGCGCATACCTGATCCGACGACATCCGGAGATTTCACACGTCGATTTGACAGGGAAGATATAGCAATACTGATGGAGAGTATAAACAGGACGCGACGCGGCAGCGAGTATGGGCAGAAGGAGGGAAGGGGAGACTGGAGGAGGGGCTGATAGATATAGATGGGACGATAGCCGGGACGCTGGGGGAGTGCAAGAAGGGAATGGACATATCGTACAAGGGGATATGGGGATATGGGGATATGCGCCCTTGATTGTTTCGTTAGCCAACACCAAAGAGGTATTGTATATAGTAACCCGGGCGGGGAAAAAATAAACCTCTATGGTCTGCCCTTGAATCGTGACTAAAAGCATCCAATCCTCAATATACTCCAGAGGGTGAGAAATGCAGGACTGTTTTTTATGTTTGCAGCATCATGATGAAAGACACACGTCTGCTTTATAGAATCTATTCAATGATGAGCAACGTATAACGTGTTAATTCCGGACTCCACACGTCAATTCCTCCATTCTTGCGTATTGCTTAATGAGCAATCATGTTCACCAGCTGACAAAACCTCTCGAAGACGTATCGCTTTCCGGGATGATGCACGGAAGATACAAAGGAACAGGGAGGCTATGGGAGAGCAAAGACCACGAACAAAGCCCTGCGAGAGCGAAAACGGTAAGTACAAAGGAAGACGTTCCTTTTTCAAGTACGAGGGCTTGACATACGCCCGCTTTATACACTATTGTTAAAAAACAGGGAAATCACCAATCCGGAGATTGGTGTCTTAAGCCAACCCGTTTACAAAGGGGAGTAGCTTTATCAGTGGCTGTCGTCAATACGTCTGTCTCAGGCAGACCGGCGCTGCTGGTTAGGTAATTCTAACAAGCGAGACCTTTGTCATGATAAGTTTTTTTATTGTGGCAAGGGTCTTTTTTATTTTTGTTCATAAAGATTAAAATTGAATTGACACAGGGCTTGAAAGACCTGTGATAACGAAAGGAGTTTTTATGCACTGGCAGATGGAAACAGAAAAAGTTGTTGAGGCACTGAAGACATCACCGCAGGGTCTCTCAAATGAAGAAGCACGTAAGCGCCTCAGTGAATATGGGCCGAACGAGCTTGTTGAGAAGAAGAAAAAAACACCGTTTGAAATGTTCCTTGATCAGTTCAAGGACTTCATGATCCTTGTCCTTATTGCTGCTGCCGTTATCTCGGGGATTATCGGTGAGGTTACGGATACCCTTGTAATTGTCTTGATCGTTGTTATTAATGCTGTTATAGGGTTTGTTCAGGAGTACAGGGCAGAGAAGGCCATGGAGGCTTTGAAGAAAATGGCAGCCCTGGCAGCAACTGTTGTGAGGGACGGGCAACCCGTTGATATCCCTGCATCAGAACTTGTCCCCGGTGATATTGTAATCCTTGAGGCCGGGAAGATAGTGCCGGCGGATATGCGCCTTATGGAGGTAGCACAGCTGAAGGTTGAAGAAGCGGCGCTTACAGGAGAGTCCGTGCCTGTTGAAAAGGTGGTAACGGCCCTGCATGACGAGAGCCTGTCCATTGGGGACAGGAAGAACATGGTTTACAAGGGCACTATTATTACCTACGGCCGCGGTCTTGGTATCGTTACGGCAACCGGAATGAATACGGAGCTTGGCAGGATTGCCACAATGCTTCAGGATGAAGAAGCAGTAAAGACGCCACTTCAGAAGAGGCTTGCAAAGTTCGGCAGAAAGCTTGCCATTGCCGTCCTTGCAATATGTGCCGTGGTCTTCGTCGTTGGTCTCCTCAGGGGTGAGCCCGTGATGCTGATGCTGCTCACTGCCATCTCCCTTGCAGTTGCTGCAATCCCGGAGGCCCTCCCTGCTGTGGTAACCATCTCCCTTGCCATTGGTGCAAAAAAGATGGTCAAACAGAATGCCCTGATAAGAAAGCTTCCGGCCGTGGAGACCCTCGGTTCCGTGACCTATATCTGCTCTGACAAGACCGGAACCCTGACGCTCAACAGGATGACCGTGGAGGAGCTTTATGTTAACGGAGGGCTGATTCGCGGTTCAGACCTGAAGACCGATGCTGATCAACTCGTTACCGGATCACCCCTTCACCGTTTAATGACAGCCCTGGCATTAAGCAATGACGCCAGGAGCGGTGTTAACGGTAATATCATCGGAGACCCGACAGAGGCGGCCCTCTATTCCATAGCAAGGAAGCATGGTTTTGACAAGAATAGCCTTGAACAGTTATTCCCGAGGGTGGCTGAGCTGCCCTTTGACTCAGAGCGAAAGTGCATGACTACCTTCCACAGGATGCCTGCCGACTCCCCTTTGATATCAGGAGCTCCGGAGGACTTGTCTGCAGGGGGGTATGTCTCTTTTACAAAAGGCGCAATAGATGTACTGCTTGATAAATCAATCAATATTCTTACATCTGCGGGATTAAGATCGGAAGAGCGTCGTGTAGGGAAAGAGTGTAGATCTCGGTGGTCGCCGTATCATTAAAAAAAAAAAA
>CAJVYT010000215.1 GCA_913009765.1 uncultured candidate division Zixibacteria bacterium | reverse complement strand
ATTCCTATCTTCTCGCCTGCCTTCTTCACCATTGTTCTGGCTACTTCGTAACAAATGGGAAAAATCCTTTGATCCGGTTGAATGTTTTTGTCTCTGATATACTCTTTGAGTCTATCAGCCACTTTCTGTGGGATAAATACGTGCTCCCGCTCTTTGCCGCTTTTTGGGTCTCTGAGGGTCAATTTTCTGTCTTGGACGTCTCTGGGAGTCAGTTTCAGAACTTCTCCGACTCTCATTCCTCCCCGGGCCATCAGTTCCAGCATGAGGCGGTTTCTTGGCTTGTCTGTCTTGAAGATGATTTCGTCGATAACATCTTTCGTAGGATTGGGGTGTCGCAGGGGTTTTGGAAATCTTGTTCGATATTGGTTCTGACGAAGTTGAAGAAAGCTGAGAAGTGGTAATAACGGATGCGTTTGGTTTGCTGTTTGGTTCCCTCTGTAATCTTGTTTAGAAACTCCAAGATCTGGTCCGAAGTGAGGCCATCCAGGCTTTTCTCGCCGAAATCCTGGGAGAACCTGGAAAGGAGCGCTTCGTATGCCTTAACCGCATTTTTTTTGTGAATTGGACCTGTGGTAATCCAGCCAAAGTTTCCCCGCTTGTGTGATTTTCATTTTTTGCCCTCCTTGTCTTTGGGTTAATAGTATTGTCCCGTCAAGAGACTCTCACATAATGAACAATGCCTGTTTTCTAAGGTGAAAAACACTAAAGCGTTTTTATCTGGTCAGTTTTGCACTGATAAGTCGGTTTAGACTTACGCCCTCTTCAGCAGCTTCGATTGCTAAATGCCTATGGACTTCCGGGGGAATCCGCACAGAAAATTTGCCACTAAATTTCTTATTGGATAAAGGCTCAGGAATTGAGTCGCCATCGCCCTCCATAATTTTTGTGCCTTCCGCAACAACCCTGCGGATACCTTTCAGTGCCGCTTCCGGCGTTCCAGCCAGCCAACTCAAACTCGGGAACTCCGCACAAAGGCCCAAATACTCGTCGTCTTTATCTGACCATATTACTCGATAAGCGTATCTATCGTTTTTTAACATCATTTTTCTTCCTCCAATTTATCAATGGCATCCAAGACTTGTCTCACCTGATAGTCTTTGGCTTTACCTTTGAAATTTTGAATATTTATCAGCGGAGGGTAAATCCAGCTTACCTGTGGCCTGTGCCTTTTTGTCCTGGCTCTCCAAAATAATAATCACAAACTCTGCATACGTCTCCAAACCTCACACTAAAAGTGCTTGGCCCCATCTTTGCCAATATTTTTTGAATGTCGGCCATGGGTTACACGGTACCACTATTGGTGTCATTGTCAAGACAGAAATGGACGGACATTAATACTTAATGATGTCCCAGTATGGTGGGTGGTAAAAGACCAGATCAAACTGTTTTTCCGCCCATGCCTTGAGCCTGAATCTAACGATCGTTTCAAACAACATCAAAGAATTTTCTCGAGACCCCAATCTCAAATGTGAAAATTGGGTGTGAAAATTTTGAGGAATTGCGGCAACTCTTTCAAGGTGAGGACACCATTTCTGTGAAATTCACATCAATGACAGTGAAACATATTTCAGTGGGGCTGCCCCGCTCAATTCCGAAGGACAGCGCAGTTTACCCCGCCTGCCCTGTTTAATTTCGAAGAACCTATTTCACCGGGATTCAATATTTTCTTTGTCTTTCAATCTTCAATATTATTACATTATATATTAAAATCAGATATCACAACAAATCCGAGCGGCATCATCTAACTATCTGAAATCATTGAGCTGGCAATTCTCAAGTAAAACTATGCATATTGGAAATTGAAAATTCATAAATAGCTGAAAATATTGATAATATTATTTTTCAGTTTTACTTGACTTTCGAAACTTTTTTGGTATCATATCAGTCATTATGATACTCAAATCCGAAAGAGTTGGCAAGTTGATCATTCTCCAGGAGCATGACCTAAAGGGAGATCTGATCAAGACCGTATTTTACAAGTACGTACCAGTTGCTCGATTCAAAACAGACGATGTTAATGAACGGAAAATAGCGGCCATTGAACTTGTGGAAAGAGGGTTTTGCCATCAGAAGCGTGCCGGAACCATCTGCGGTTTTCACCGCAATACAGTGTTCAATCTGGTACGAACCAAAAAGCTTCTGGGTTTAGAGGCTGTGTTTGAAGATAATCGAGGACTTAAGTCACCTTATAAATATATCAATGAGATCCGTTCCCACATTAAGAAGCTGCAAAGGAAGTATCCTGACTGGACCGACCAGGCCATTGCTGATCAAGCTGCCGAAGACCTTAATATGGAGATTTCACGTAGCGCGGTAGCAAGGATTCGCACTGAAAAGGCGGACAACAGAAGAGACAAGAATCTGCAAAGTAAAAGTAAAAAGGAACTTATAGGGCTGGCCGAAATAGCTGAATCTATTGACAAAGAAGCTCACGATGGTCGACAGCTTCGACTCAATTTTGAAAGAGATCCGGAGCTTAAAGAGAAGAGTGAGGAATCAGAAAAGGAGGCGACGCCAAAGGGAGAAAAGGAAACAGATAAACGGCTTATAGAGCGATTGCAGCAAGGAGAACGCCACAGTTTTTGTGGCGGCCTTATGCATCATATATATTTGCAGGAGATAGGGTTTGAAGACCTTTTATCACCTTTTCCTGTAAAGCCTTGGGCAAGTTATCAGAGTTGGGAAATCCTTGCCACTCTTTTTCATAGTGTTAATCTAAGCATCCCATCTATTGAAGCGCTTAAGCTGGTTGATGCCTCTGAACTGGGAGTCCTTGTCGGCATAAATAAGAGTGCGGATAAGGAGACGATAAGGAAGCATATGGGACAGATGGCCGAACTCAGTTTCAGTGGAGACCTGATTGACGGATTTGCTGGTCGGCTTCTTCAGCAGGGCCAAATCAATCCGGAAGTATTTTTTATTGACGGGCATTTTTTACCCTATTACGGGCTTAAGGTCATTGCCAAGGGTTACTTTACGGTCAGGCGTTTGGCTATGCGGGGCAATGAGCTTTATGCGGTTACTGATCTTCAGGGAAAGCCCCTATTTTTTTTTACTGAGTCCAATGAGATAGATTTCCGCCCCATGATTTCCCGTGCTGCCGATAAGCTGATAGAATTAGGGATTCCCCGGCCCATGTTAGTATTTGATCGTGGCGGATATGGGGTCCACTTTTTCAAGGAGCTAAGTGAAAAGGCGGATTTTGTTACCTGGGCCAAATATTTAGCAGACAAATCTCTTACCCGTATTCCTGAGGAGTCTTTTTCTGTCGGAATTTTCTTTAAAGACAAAAGATATCTTGTGGCAGAAGAACTTCGTACGGTGAAAGAAACGATTCAAACCGCTAAAAAAGATGGCCGAAACACACCTTCTTCGATGACGTTGCGTCTGGTTGTTATCAAAAATATAGAAACTGGGAAAAGGGTGGGGATTTACACAAACAACACTTCCAAGCCCTTTTACGATATCGCTTATTATATGCTTCAACGCTGGGGCGATTCGGAAAACTTCTTCAAGGAAATGATGGCCCGATTCAATCTCAACTACCATCCCGGATACGACATCAAGGAACTTGAGCAACAACCTCTAATTGAAAACCCGGATATCCCGCTGACCAAAAAGGCAATAAGGATGCTCAAAAAAGAAGTCGATGATTTGGAAAGAGAAATATTGATCGCCCAAGGCAAACTTGCTCGGCGGAAGGACAAACGCCTGGACGATAAGATATTAAAACTTCGCACAGAAATGGGAGAAAAAACCAACGATATAGCCCAGTTTGAAGACAAACTGCCCACACTGCCTGACAAAGTTTCAATTCTTGATCTCCTCGATGGAAAAGCGATGAGTCGAGCTGATTTGGAGAAGAAAAAGCTTTACGATCTCATGCAGTTTATGGCCTTTCATTCTCGAGAAAGACTAGTGGAGATTTTCAGGGACTGTTATGATGATCACCGGGATATCAAACCAGTACTTGACATGATTACAACCAGGGCCGGGTACGTCAAGCTAATTGGGCAAACACTATTCGTGATATTAGATTGGATTGAAAACAAGAAACATCGAAAAGCGGCTGAACACTTCTGTCGTTTGCTCAACCAAAAAGTGATCAAGTTAGTAGGCAGGCTGAATGTTAAATTATCTTTCCACATATCCCGGATACCGCACCACGCTGTCAGCCATTGAAAATGTTGGTGCCCTTTTTAACTTGGGAAAAAATCCAATTTGCTATGATGTCTGATTCATGTAAATTTTGGAACAAAGTGTAATCAGACCTAAACTTCTGAAATGCAGGTTGCTTTATTGTCAACAGTGTAGGCCTGACACCCATGCCTTCGCTGGCTGTGCTTAGAAACAGGAAAACAAAAACCGGCTAAGTGCCTTTCGTGATAATTATTTTGCTGCTCGTTATCAGATAAGTCAAAAAAGATATGAGGAGTAAAGCCCCCAGCGTTTCAGGATCCCTTGCTTTTATAAGATACGCAATGATGAATACGATAATAAAGCCGAATATAACAACAAAGGAGCGTGGAACACGGCGTAATATCACCCTTCCAAAATGAACAAACCTAATATGGCTCACAAGCAGGTAAGAGATTAAAAGGATAACGGACCATATCATCCACAAATTTTCCCAGACTAAACAAGCACCCAAAGCAACCATAGCCCCAGCAGGGCTGGGCAATCCATTAAAGACACCGGGGGGCAGGGTCTTGTCATCCTTGTCATGGGCCAGATATCGCCATAAACGAAACCCTATGGCAAGGAAGTAGAGAATCCCGAAAATAAAAGAGGGTAGCTCCAAATTACCCTTAAAGAGGATCAATAAGCCCGGGCACACGCCAAAGCTGACCAGATCCGCTATATCGTCAAGCCACGGCCCAAACCTTGTTCCCCCATGCTTTTCAGCCATCCTGCCATCAAACCGGTCGAAGATATGTCCGGCTAAGATAGCAATAGCCGTATATACATACATATCGACCTTGAAAGACCAGGAATATCCCGGTTATGCCGCATAATAAATTCAAAATTGACAAAATGTCTGCATAGAAACGGTTCGCTATGGTTTTGAAAACACTCGATGAAATTGACAAAATGATGCATACATAAAGCATTTGCGCTGAAAAATCCGGGATTTGTAAGGCATCACCCAGAAGCGCGCAGTAAATGATCAAGGTAAAGCACAACACCGCTTTAATCTTTCCAAAATTATTCGCAGCCACAGAGAATTTTGTAAAACGCTTAATAATATATCTGATCAAGAACTGCCCGCAGGCCTCTATGATCAGCAGGACCCATACTGCCGTCACATCTATCAGGCCCATATAAGCGAAAAAGAACATGGGGGGTAAATAGGTTAGTTTATCACATAGGGGATCGAGTTCCTCGCCTAAAGGGGTTAAGCATCTCCTGGCTATTAGACCGTCAACACCGTCTAAGACCGCTGAAACGGTAAACAATAGGATGCCCCAGGCGTGCTGTCCGGCCACAAAATATAGCAATATGCCTGACAGACCGATGAGCACTCTCCAGACACAGATTGCATTTGGGTGGTAATACCAATGTCTGCCCATATAACCTCTAACTCTCTCGCTTTTTAAGGCAACCACAAAACCCAGATACATCAGGAGAGAAAAAGACACTGATATGATAATTGAAACAACCCTATCCATTGAAGTTCTCTACCATAATTTGAAAATTACATCCTTTTTGGTGGTCCAAGCGTTGCTATGCAGCTTCGGTAGTAATTCAACGTATTCGAATAAAAAGATCGTGTCATCCACCCCGACAGCTTTCGTAAGAGATCCGAAACAAAGTGAAGCGATAAGACCCTCCTTTTTGGTAGAGTAGCATAAGCCGAAATGGATTTCTGTGTCAAGGGTGAGAGCATATTATGGTTGATAAAGATATCTTTTATTGGTATCCTGGTTCCATATCATGAAATCATACATAAATGAGGGGGCGAATTATGGCAACAGAGTTGGCTCAAACAAAAAGGAGAATCAATATTGAATTGCCCGGCATTATTATTGACAAGCTGGACAAATTGGCCCGGAGGGTTGATTCCAGCAGGGCCGAATTGATCCGGAGGCTTATATCCGAAAGTCTGGTCCAAAAAGAGAGGGAAGAAATGGAATTGGCCATGAAAGAAGGATACACGGCCAATTACGGGTTTATCAAAGAGAGTAGCAAGGAGTGGGATTTTACCTCAGGAGATGGCATATAATGGAGATAAAAAGAGGCGATGTCATAGATATTGATTTTGATCCGGCCCTCGGACAAGAAATTCGGAAGACGCGTCCAGCGGTTGTTGTACAAAATGATATTGGCAACCAGTATAGCCCCCTGGTGATTGCTTTGCCCATAAGGGGCGCCGAACATATAAAAAAACCCTATCCTGTCATTGTGTTTGTTGAAAAGGGTGCCGGGGGATTGGATAAGAAAAGTGTCGTCCAGTGCGATCAAATAAAAAGCCTGGATAAATCAAGGATCGTGAGAAAAAGAGGCCGCTTTTCCGGAGACATTATGGAACATGTTGACACTGCTCTAAAGATCAGTCTGGGATAGAGTATCTTTTTGATATCAGGAAGCATTTTTTCTCCTTTGAGGAAGACAAAAAAAAGCCGGCCGGCTGCACCGGTCGGCTTTTCAGGGAAGAAGTCTTGCGAAGACCGCTAAACTTCCCCCCTCCTTCAATTTAGATACAGATTAGCCCTCATTAGCCCTTTACCTTCAGAGGGTACCTCTTCTGGATGTCGTCGTAGTAGGCCTTTTCAGAAACCTCGCCCCAGGTGCCGATCACCTTCCGGAATTTCTGGAATGAATTATTCACCTTGGTCGCCATGACATCCTTGGCCGCCTCTTCCGCCACCACCTGTTCGGACAATTTTCGCAGGGCTTTCATAACCTTATCCGGGAACTTGATCAGATCAACATGGTGCTTGTCTATAAGAGTCTGGAGTGCAGCACCATTCTGGGCATTGAACTGGGCCAGAGTCCACTGCTCACTCTCCATGCAGACTGCATCTATAATCTGCTGTATATCCTTTGGCAGGGACTCATATGCCTTTTTATTGAACATATATTCGAGATATGACCCTGGCTCATGCCAGCCCGGATAGTAGTAGTACTTTGCTGCCTGCCAAAAACCCATCCTCAAATCGTGCAAAGGACCAACCCACTCTGTCGCATCGATAACGCCCCGTTCCAGGTTAGATCGGAAGAGCGTCGTGTAGGGAAAGAGTGTAGATCTCGGTGGTCGCCGTATCATTAAAAAAAAAAAAA
>CAJVYT010000214.1 GCA_913009765.1 uncultured candidate division Zixibacteria bacterium | reverse complement strand
AGGGAAGATGGAGCAAGGCGGAAGGAAAAAAGCAGGGAGAGGGCAAAAGAGAGCGAGGACTCAGAGAAGCTGTACAAAGCACAAAATGTGAAGAAAGTATAAGAGAAAGAAGAGAAATATATTTTTTTTTTCAAGCAGAAGACGGCATACGAGATATATCAGTGTGACTGGAGTTCAGACGTGTGCTCTTCCGATCTCAAGTTTTTCATTCTCTTTATCAAATTTTTCAAGTTCCGCATCCAAAAGAGATGATGCTGAGGTCAACCACGCTTCTTCTGAAAGGATTCCTTCTGAGAATTTAGATGAATCAATATTTTTTTGAATTAAAGCCGATTCAGTTTTGTTCTTTTCAATTTCATATTGTAGTTTCGTTTGTAAAATACCAAAATATGCTTCGACAACTTCAATTTTTAGCTTAGTGGTTTCTTCAATTTTTACAATCTCGGCAATTTTCAAATCATCTTTTTTATTTTTTAAATCATACTTAGGCTGTGACGGCTTTAAAAGCGGCTGAGTTAGAGAAAAATCAAATTGCCCTTGTTTGTCTATTTGGTTTTCTTCAAAAACAAATTGATCAATAATTTTACCTGAATCATCCCGAATATACTTAACTTGAGGATACTTAGAATCTTTGTTAAACAATCTGCTTTGCAATGTAAAATCACCACCGGTAATTAAAGATTGTTTGAGTGTAATATCAGCATCAAAATCAAACTTCGTACGACGATTAAGAGTTTTTTCAGACTGTCCAAAAATATTATCAAAATTTTCTGAAACTGAATATACCGGAAGTTGCCCATTAATAGAAATTTCGGGGACATAAAAATTTATTCGTTCCGCCTGATATTGCTGCTTTGCAACCTCTAAATCCCCCTCAATGATAGTACCACGATTGGATTTTTGTAATGCCATATCGACTGCATCGGAGAGTGATAAATCTAATGCCGCGACATTGTGACAAGTTGTAAAAATAATAACAAATAAAAATATTTTCAGACACTTCATACATACACCTCGTTTTACCTTATTCATATCGCAGTGAATCAATCACATTTAATTTAGCGGCTTTGTTGGCAGGGTATAATCCGAATCCGACACCAACACCGGTCGAAACACCAACAGACAGTAAAATAGAATAAATAGAAACAATTGTAGGCCAGTCAGCATAATAAGAAATGACTTTGGCAAGCGTAAGACCAATAACAATACCAACAACACAGCCGGTCAGGCAAATAGTGACTGCCTCAATTAAAAATTGCCTCATTATATGTACCCGGGTTGCTCCCACAGCCCGTCTGATTCCAATTTCTTTGGTTCGTTCCAAAACTGTCGCAAGCATAATATTCATAATACCAATACCGCCAACCAATAATGAAATACCGGCAATAGCTCCCATGACAATATTGAAAATCTGTTGTGTTTTCTGCGATTGTCTTAACAGAGATTCCGGTACAACAATATCGTAATCGTCTACATTGTGATGCCGTCTGCTTAAAATTGATTCTATTAACTTTGTAGCCGACGGAACGTATTTTAAGTCTGTAACAGTAATAGTCAGTTGATCAACTTCGGAAACATTATATTTTGATTCATCAACTTTTGAAGAAAAAAAGTGTCTCCCGCCACTGCTTGTATTATTTATTGTTGATCGTTCTAATTTTTTAGCCGCAGTTGTATATGGAATATAAATATCTTCATTTAAATTTTTTAATTCAAATCCCTCTACTTTACCTCGTCCAATATATTTATCCGCCATAACACCTATAACTGTAAAGCTTACATCACCAATTTTAATCTCTTTTCCAATCGGATTAGAAAACGCAAATAAAGCTCTTTTTGCTTTGGCACCTAACACACAAACTTGGGCATAGCTGTCTAAATCGATATTTTTCAGAAAACGACCTTTTTCAACTTCAACAGAAGATGAGAAAACATAATCCGGTGTTGTTGCGACAACCCGAGCATTCACTTCTTCAGAGCCATAATACACCGAAGAGACTGCTTCAAATCTTTGCGGTACAATATTTTTAAACAGACTCCTAAATTGTAAAATATTTTCACCGTCAGCAATTGATAACCCGTCTGATTTTGCGAGTCCGATATCTGAGCTCAGACTTGCATCGGGAACTTTCGCCTGTACAATAATATTGTTAATACCTAAAATTGAAATCTGTTCAAGAGCTTCCTGTTTTGCACCTTCCCCAATTGAAAGCATAGCAATCACTGCCCCAACTCCAAAAATCACACCAAGCATAGTAAGAAGAGTTCGAAGTTTATGGGACAATAAGGCATCGATAGAAATAGCAAATGTTTGTTTATCGAACATTATCAGCCTTTTTTCCTACGGCTGCCTTGGGGTCGGTTAGGCTTTTTGTTCTTACTGCGTTTATCTTTATTTATTTCAGGTTCGGAAGCTTTATCTCCCGGAAGACCCTGCTCGTCAAGAGTTGGGTCTAACAGACATATTTCTTCATTGCCTTTTAAACCTTCTAAGATTTCAATCGACATAGAGTTTTTCTGACCAACTTTAACAGTTTTTTTCTTTTTATTTTTTAAATAAACAACAGTTTCTCCACCTTTTTCAAAAACAGCTTCAAGAGGAACCGAGATAACATCTTGTCTTCTATTAATAATAATTTTTGCCGAGGCAGACATCCCCGGTTTTAGTTCACCATCGTTGTCGGTAATAGCAACATCAATATCAAATACATTTATTTTAGAACCTGATTCTTTGCGTCTTGCTAAAGTACTTTTTTTAGTTATCACACCATGATATACTTTATCAGGAAAAGCATCAAGAGTTATAATAACTTCCTGTGTTGTATCAACTTTACTGGCATCAACTTCTGAGACAGTAGTTTTTACAATCATTTCAGAAAGATCAGGAATATTGATCAGCCCCTGTCCCGGCCATGGAGAATCACCCTCTTGCACTTTATCCATAGTACCGCCTTTCCAAATTTCAAGATAGACAACCAGCCCCGGGATTGGAGCTTTAATCGTCATTTGTTCAAGTTCCCGTTGTGCTTTTTTGACTTTTTCTGAAGAACGGTCAGCTTCTACTTTTGCTTTATCAACATCAGCTTTAAGTTGTTCTAATCTTGCCGCAAAGTTAAGTTCGGCAAGTTCGTATTCCATCATTGCCTCTTCACCAATACGGGGTGCTTCATATTTTTTTTCGTCGTAGTTTCTTTTTGCTTTTTCCAAATCAAGCTTGAGCTGTTTTTCCTGAATAGTATATTCTTTTTTCGCCCGCTCAAGTGTATTTTTATTTATTTTGAGATTTGACTGATTATCTGTTAAGTCAGTCATTTGCTGCGAAGCATCAAATTTAATAACAGGATCACCTTCATCAACAATTATCCCTTCAGGAGCCAACCACGTAATTTGAAGTCCGCGAACTCGAGGACTAGATATTGTCATTGACCGTTTGGCATCAATAGAACCGTTTTCATTTAAAGCAACAACAAATTCGCCCTTGGTTACTTTTGTAATTGGAATTTCATACGAAGTGGTAAAAATAGCATTCACGCCAACATACAACAGAAGTATGACAGCAAACAAAATAACGACATAATACGATTTTTTCAAAATTCAAACCTTCCTATCTACAAACCTAAAAAATCTGACAACATTAATAATACTCATATTTTTTAAAAAAGTTGCTCATTATCTACATTTATTTTCCATCGTCTGTGAGTCCACATCCACTGACCGGGGTATTTGCGAATCACATCCTCAAAAAACAGAAGATATTTTTTAGTCATTCTTATCATATCTTCATTTTCATCAACAGAATCAGATGGGTAGATACCCGGAGCAGTAATAATCTCAAATGTATCAAATTCGACCCTCCGCATCACAGCAGGAATTATCGGACAGTTCTGCTTTTTGGCAAAAGCCGCAGGACCTTTGGCAACCGATGCTTCTCTGCCAAAAAAATTGAGTATTAAGTTTCCTGAAGGGTCATGCTGGTCAGCTACGATAGCAACAAATTTGTTATTTTTTAATGATTTTAAAATATCTCTGAGTGTTGATGTTTTCACCGGAATAATGCCGATTTGCAGTCTTTTTCGAAGTTGTGTTATAAGATTATCTACAAGATGATTACTTTGTACTTTGACAACACAATCTATATCATATCCCATTGCAACAACCCATGCTGCAGCCATTTCCCAATTACCAAAATGTGAAGTAACTATAATCGCACCATTTTGTTCATCATGAGCTTTTTGAAAAGCAGATAAATCGCTGCAAGAGACCATTGACTGAAGATTACTGTGAGATATTTTCTTAAATCGGGCAAGCTCAATAAAAGTTTGACCAATATTTTCAAACGACTCAATAGCTATTTTTTCATATTCTTCATCAGTTTTGGAATCTTTAAATGCATGCCGCAAATTATCAATTGCAATAATTTTTCTTTTAGGCAGAATTCTACTAAAAAATTTCCCAAGAAACTTGCCAAATGAATTCGCTGATTTAGCAGACAGCAAATTTGCAATACTAAAACCAAATACAGCTGCCCAGTATTCAAGCCTGTGTTTTACTGTCGCCATGCCTCGTCGTCATCTTCAATCTGTTCGGGATTGTCAGAATTACCATAATCAAAATCGGTTGACTGCAGTTTTTCTTCTTCTTCCCATTTTTTATAATACGCTCGTCTTTTTTTATATTGCAAAAAGAAAGCATATACGACAATAATTGCCAATGCAATCCAAAAAAACATTGTGTCCATAAATAAGCTCGCATAATTGAATTGTTTATGTAAAGAAATATTAAAATCATTTTGAAACTCTTCCATTGAAGAACCGGTTGCAAAATACATCGCATCATCGACAGATTTATTTCGACTTATCTGCTCTAAAAAGATTCTTACCGAACTTGTGCCGTAATGTTTTAACATAAATTTAACAGCTAAATACGACTCGGCATAGGCAATTTGTGCTTTGCTCTCGTAAAAACGATTAACCAGCTCAATATCCTGCAACTTAATAAATTGCCCAAAGATACCTGCTTTACCCATAGCGACATTGTCCGACCAACTCCACTCCATCGAAACATACATAGCAATGCCCTCATTAAGCCATCGAGGTGGTTCGTTTAAAAAAGACTTATGAGCAACAGCAAGATGAGCAAATTCATGTGCCAAAAGCTGTTGTAACGATTTATTTAGATTAAAACTATCAGGTGATTTTATGACTATCATTTTTTTTAACGGTAAAGCAACACCGATTCCCCAGTCGGGAAATTTTCCACCAACCAAAGAGTTGAAATCATCCAAATTATTTAAGAGATAGACTGACGGTTTATATGCAATTGAATCTTTTAGGAGTTGTATCATTTTTTGGCAAGATTCCATAAGAACAGAATCTGAAAAAGGAATATATTGAGTATTATCATAATAATAGATGAAATGGCTCTTTTCAATAGGCTTAATATCAATTTTTTTGGCATAAGCAGTGCCTATATGAAAACATAAGAGCAAAAAAAACATACTTTGAAGCAGCATTTTGGTTCGCATAGGTAGAAGATAGTCATTTCAATATGATTATCAAGCGGTTCATCTGCTTTAGTTTAGAAAAATATGTAGATATTTTCAATGAATTGTTGACAAATATACGTAAAAGAATATGTTACGCAAAAAAATTGAACACCAACATACGAGGTTTTTATTATGAACGTTTTTGAATACGCAATGCAAATGGAACTCGACGGCAAGGCTTATTATGAAGAAGCAGCTGCAAAAATCGGTTCTCCTGAATTAAAAAAAATATTGTTAGAAATCGCAAACGATGAACAGAAACATTATATTCTTTTCAAATCTATGCTTGACGGTAATGATGTCGAATATGTAGAATCGGAAGCATCAACAATCTTAACATCGGTTAAAAATATTTTTGTTACCTTAAAAGAAGAGAACAAAGATTTCACTTTTCCAACAGATGCCAAAAAGGTATGGGAACAAGCTCGCGATGTAGAGAAAAAAGCAGAAGCATTTTATCGTACTGAAGCAGAAAAACTTGACAATGAAAAAAATGCGGCGACTTTACATAAAATTGCCGATGAAGAACACCGTCATTGGGTAACAATAGAAAATGTTATAAATTTCATAGACCGTCCTAATCATTGGCTTGAAGATGGTGAGTGGCATGATTTAGAAGGTTAGAAGTACTAACTTTATAAAGTTTAAAAAAAGCAGTTATTTTAACTGCTTTTTTTTTCGTTTATTTTAATTGCTGTCTGCTGTATAAGTTCCCATGCAGAATCTACATGCCTTTTATGTACATTAGTCTGCCCAATCTGCATTCTTAACACATATTTCCCATTTAATTTAGTGTGAGTCAGATACAGTTTGCCACCTGAGTTTAATGATTCGAGAATGTTTTGATTAAGCTGATTGATATCTTCAGTATTTAATTCTTTGTTCGGAACAAACCTAAAACAAAGTAAATTCAACGAACGCGGGGCAAGCAGCTCAAACTGAGGATGCTCTTTTATTTTCTTCTCTAAATCAACAGCCAATTCAATATGATAACGAATTATTGACTGTATCCCCTCAACACCATACGAACGAATGACAAACCAGAGTTTTAAGGCACGAAAACGCCGACCAAGTGGAATTCCCCAATCACGATAATTTTTAACCGTTTCTTTGTCATTTGTCTTAAGATATTCAGGCATAATTTCAAATGTCTTAACTAACGCCATCTCATCTTTGACAAAATACGCCGAACAGTCAAAATTTGTCAACATCCACTTATGAGGATTAAACACAAAACTGTCAACACGTTCAATCCCTTTAATCATCCATTTCATTTCATCTAACACAAGAGCCGAACCTGCAAAAGCGGCATCAACATGAAGCCACAAATTATATTTGATACAAATTTTGCCAATTGCATCAAGAGGATCAATTGCTGTAGTCGAGGTTGTCCCAAGAGTAGCTATCACACACAGTGGAACAAATCCGTCTGCTATATCTTGAGAAATAGCTTTTTCAAGCTCCTCTTGTCTCATGGCAAATGAGTTGTCGACAGCTATCTTTACCAAATTTTCAATACCGAACCCTGCAATTTTCACTGCTTTATCTATTGATGAATGAGTTTCTGATGAACAGTATATCTTATACTTTTGATCTGTGAATCCATGCTTATTAATAAGGTAATCGGATTTCTTCTCTCTCGCCGATAATAATGCCGCCAGCGTTGCAGTTGAGGCAGTGTCCTGAATCACTCCCGACCAGTCTTGCAGATCGGAAGAGCGTCGTGTAGGGAAAGAG
>CAJVYT010000213.1 GCA_913009765.1 uncultured candidate division Zixibacteria bacterium | reverse complement strand
GGAGATATTAGAGAGTGAGATGGTGGTGGTAGAAGAGATAGATGATGTCGATGAAGATTAGAAATGTATATATAGTTACATTACTTACATTGCTTTTTCTGCTTTTTTTGTTTTTCCGTTTTTTTTTTTTCAAGCAGAAGACGGCATACGAGATATATCAGTGTGACTGGAGTTCAGACGTGTGCTCTTCCGATCTAGCAATACGATAAAACGGATTGTCTTTGTACATAAATGAGAACAAAGCAAGCGTTACAAACGCCATTAGCCAAAGTTGAAAAATTTCTATACCGCTCATGCTGTACCCTGTGATTTTCTACGACCAATAAAGAAACTAATATTGCCAAGCAGCACTAAAAATATAATTAATAAATGTACTAATGATTGAGCAGACATACCGGTTACGGCATCGGCTTTTTTACCAACTAAAATTTCATACTCTGCGGCACCTTTCATCCCGCCAAGTAGTCCTTTGAATTGTCCTGATGCTATAAAAGCATAATATTTTGGAGCAGATACTGCTGTAGTTCCACATACCATCGGAACACCAAATTGAGCATTTACAATAGATACCCAATAATCAGCAGTAGCGTTATCGGCAACTTCAAATAAGAAAGAAATATCATCATAGTTTTTTGTTTGTTTCATCAAAGGCAGCTCAGATAACGGAGTACCGGAATTATCGGTCGGGAAAATATCTTCTATTGATTGTCCCATGCCTGACATTACCGCTACATAGTTTGCCTTGTAGCCTAAGTTTACAAAATCAACACCATATTTTTTGTTATATTTTTTCGCCATCATGCGTGTAATTGTTTCCGCCATTGATGGACCGCCTAACGGAATATTTGAAAGAGTTATTACTTTGATATTTTTACTGAAGAACTGATGTAAAGCTGCTATTGCCATTGGTTCACATTCAGCAATTGTTGATGGGTAGTAGTCAAAAACAAGCATAACCGTGGAACTGTCGGGGAGAGCATCAATTGTGTCATACACAGCTTGAGCTTCAGGGGTGATAGAGATAGGTAAAGTCATTGGAAACAGAAATGGAATTACAACAGAAATAGCTACCATAAGGTAGACCCATCTACGATCCATTTTTTCTAATTTATTCCATATAGACATAATTTACCCTTTTCCCATATAGGTTCGTTCAATGCCTAAAATAATACGGAGTGACATTGATGCTGCCCCTAATGCTGCTCCGATAATAATACCACGTTGTACCGCCATATTAATACCTCCCATAATATATGTGTTTAACAAATAAGGAATGTCAATCCATGGGAAGAGATTCAAGAACCATTCACCCATTGGAACACGCCAGAGCATTATCAAAGTAGCAGTTACTAACAATAGGGTAGCTTCAGCAGATCTGGCACGAAATGCCCGATAGGCTGCTGATGCGATATAAAAAGCTAAAGTGGCAAACATAGTTGCCATCATTGGTGACATCAAATATTGAAAAAGCCAGTCATAAATTGAACCTTCGTTACGACCAAAACGTATAGACCAGTCAGGGGAGAGAACCGATGGAATAGCCATTGCAAAAATAGCAATCAAGGTAAGGATTTTAAATTTCCATCCCTCTTTTTTTCGTTGTACTGCTGACCAGTTAACCCGCGTGATAGAAACTACTCCTAATAAAAGAGTGAATCCGGCAACAATAGTCAGCCAAATTTTGAGTTCCTGACCTAATAATCCAAGCCAGTTCTTGTCATCAAAAAAGAAAGATACTACTAATATTAAACCTGATAAAAAAGCAACAAGAACAGGTACAGTAGTTTTCATTTATATAGAAACTCCAATTAACATCTTAAACAGCCGTGAATAAATTTACAAAAAATTCACCGTATCCCAACGAAACTAATATCGTACCAATAATAATACATGCCCCAATCAAAATTTTTACAAAATCCTGCCCTTTTAAGCCACCAAGCATAATAGGTTCGTGTGAAAGATAAGCCGAGGCGGCATACAATTCTTCGCCCATCAAAGTATAATCACAGGCTGCAATGAAAAAAGGAAGCTGTTCCGGACGGGCAGTACCGGCAATTTGGATTGAACCTGCGGCATTACCTGTTTCTGCCAAAAGAAGTGATTCAGCAAAAAATGCTCCCATATATATATTTGTAGCAGGACGTTCCCGCATCATGTAGCCGTTTACCGTTGCGGTATAAGCAAACTGCTCACCTGCAACATATTGGACAGTATCTTTCTCATAAGAATCTTTTTTACCCATTTCAAGATACGCTTGTTCTACAACTTCCTGACCTGCTGCCAATACTAAGGGATACCGAACAGGAACATGAAGCGGAGTCTCGTATTGTGCGGTAATTTTGGCAACTCTGCCTAAAATTGAAATACCGGCAATAGTTTCGATTTCATCAAGTTCAGCAATTCCCGGAACAAATAAAACAGGACGACCCATTTCGGTGGCACGTCCAACAGCTTCTTCGATAGCATCAAGCCCCGGAATTTTACGTAAAAACAGAGATTTTCCTTGTCTTGCCCATTTTGTATAAAGAAGAATTGAAGCCGAAAAAATTAAAACAAAAACTAAAGCATTTATACGGTCGGTGCGAAAAACAGAATTTGCTCCGCTTTGGGCAAAAGCAATATCAACATTTATAAAAATTTGATAGAGAATTACGTATAATACGGTATATTTGAGTTGGCTGGAGTTGGATTTCATTGATGCGAATATACCGATAATTGTGGAAAAGTCAAACTATATATAATGAGAGCAGATTCTGGTTGTTGACAATTTGTATCAACAGGTATTAGTTATACCAGTGAAAAAAAATCTTATCTTTCTTATTTTCTTTATGTTAGTCGTCAGCAGTTCTATCCCCATATCTGCTGAATCATATTTGCCTAAATCAAAATTGTTAAAAATTGGCGGAGGCTCTGTTGGTATCGCTGTAATTGGATTTTTGTCAGAAAATTCGGTTACTGAGTCACGAAACTCACTCATTAAGGGACCAATACTTTTTGATAGCTATTTTCAAAAGCACATTGGCGGTGATTTGTCAATAAATTGTCGTAAAACTAATTTTTTAGATAATACACAAGGAGTAATATTGACCCCTGTTCTCGGGATGACTTTTCTTTTTGCGGCAGATTATAGATATTATAATAATAATCGAAAGAAACAGTTATTACAGGATATGTATCTTTTCTCAACCGGACTTATGGCAACTGCGGGTGTTACTTCTCTTTTCAAAGGTGTTATTGCCCGTGAAAGACCATACTATTATGATCAGGATTTAAAAATTGAACTATTTGAGCGTGAAGACAAACTTTCATTTTTCTCAGGTCACGTATCATTGGCTTTTTTCTCGATGCATTATTTTAATAAACGACTTTCTCTTATAATGAGAGATAAAAATGTTTCTCGTAAGTGGCAGTTGTTCAAGTCGTTCAGTTGTTATGGCTGGGCAAGTTTTGTTGCATTCTCACGAATCCAAGCATCAAAACATTATGCGACAGATGTAATTACGGGAGCCGGAGTAGGGGTTTTGGTAGCGGAATTGTTTTTCCGCTTTGGCGAGAAGAAACTAAGCAATATTTCAATTCGTTCATCAAAATCTAAACTAATTGTTAGTTATCATTTTTAACAGAGCATACTTCGATAAGAGGTTGTCTCTCAATGTTAAATGTCAGTCCATTCGCCTATACGAACTTTGCGACTTCAAGAACCGACATGATAGTTGTAAATTTTTGTTTTTTTCAACCTCTTCTTTAGTATGTTTTTTTTTAATACTAATTTATACTTCTTTTTAGTTTGCTATCTCGATATATAAAGCATATCAACATTGTTAGACACATACTAAAAAGAAAAGGTGATAGACATAGTCCATTTAAAGGTCCTTCAATTGGACCTTCTGCTATAATAAAGGTGTTAACTCCTGTAACAGGGGCAAGGGCAAAACCAATTAATATTAAAAACCGACCAATTACTGATTTAGGTCTTTCGTATTTAAAATGTAGTACCAATCCTAAAAGAATACCTGTTATTACTGAAATATTCATTGTAACAAGTGTGAGTGATTCAAACATTATTACTTCCTCCTATTTAATAATACATCAATATAATAGCATAATTAATTTAATTAAAATTAATCTATACCTCATTCGCAAGAAAAAATAGACCGATTGATATACAACATTATCGTTCTGTCGGTTCCTGATTCACGGAACGTGAATTGTGAACTGACAGATAAATGGTCGGGCTTGTTGAAAAAGTCCAAATTGTCACAACTTGAGCAGTCAGGAACCCTTTCCTGACTGTTTAATCGTCGGGAAAGGGTTCCCGACGACACCTTTAGAGGCTTTATCAACAAGCCGGTCGGGTGGGCTACCCAGATTCGTTTTACAAATTTTAATACATATTAAAAAGGGCAGGTCTCAAAAGCGAGACCTTCCCTACTTTTGGAGAGAAATTAGAGTATTGTTGAAAATTTGACAATCATATTTTTAAATAATTTCGCAATTAATAGAAAAAGTGGAGAAATTTTTTCGACAACCAAGACAAAAAAACTCTCCACAATCCTTTTAAATTAGCGATAAGGGGAATCGAACCCCTATTTGACGGATGAGAACCGCCGGTCCTAACCGTTAGACGATATCGCCAATTCAATGTGCAATGCTAAAAAACAACAGGTTTGAATATACACAGATTCAACAAACTGTCAAGTAATGTGAACTTATTGCCTTTGAACGTGTTACAAAGACAAGGAATGTAATGTGATGTAGTTGAAGCACTTAGTTTGTATCACAAATTTACACTTTTTTGAATTTATTTTTTATAATACTATGTATGGAAAAACTAACTTAGTGTGATACATATTCTTGACGTTATTTTTAGTTTTACAACTAAATATGAGTACTTTATATTAAATCTTACATAAAATAAATGGAGATATAATGCCGAGAAAAAAACAAATAACTCTGAAAAAACATAAAGAACTCACAGATAAAGAACTCGACTACCAAATTAGTTTTACCCCAGCAAAAACGAAATCTTCAGATTCCATTAACCCCTGTTTGGAAATAATAGGGCAGGAAAATGCAATAAATTCAATCAAACTGGGGCTTGATATTAAATCAAGCGGTTATAACATATTTGTAACCGGACCTGTTGGCACGGGTCGGACATCAACGATTCAGCATCTTTTAGAACAGCTTGAACATAAAGAACCTCGTTTAAAAGATATTTGCTATGTGCATAATTTTAAAAATGAAGATGCCCCTAAGGTTTTGATATTTAATGCAGGTGAAGGATGCCGTTTTAAAAAAGATATGGGTTATCTGATAAATTCAATTCGAAAAGCAATCCCAAAAATCTTTATTTCAGAAGATTTCAAAGATCGCCAAAGTAGAATTATGCGGGAATTTGAAGGCAGACAAAAAGAAATTATAAATAAATTTGAAGAAAAACTTACCGAAACCGGATTTGTTATGGTTCAAATTCAAGCAGGAACAGGAATTCGGAATGAAATACAACCGCTCGTAGATGAAGAACCTTCATCATTGGATAAACTGGAACGGCTTTCCAAAGAAGGGAAATTTTCCCCATCACGATTAGATGAACTGAGAAGAACTTGGGATTCGCTTCGCAGAGAATTTGATGTTGTAACTGTTGAATCAAAAAAATTGACAAACAAGTTAGATGATGCTTTAGGGAAACTTGAACTGACAATTGTTTCACCTCTTATCATGGATAAAATAAATCTTCTGAAAAAGAGATATCCGATTGAAAAAGTGCTTATCTATTTAGATGAAGTTGAAGAAGCTCTGCTTGATGATCTTGATAGGTTTCGTGAAGCACAGCCTCGTCGAGGTGAGGAAGAACCACCTCCATATCGGAAACGTGAACCATTTGAAGAGTTTTCTGTCAATGTCATCTTAGATAATTCAACAACAGAATTGGTTCCAATTATATCAGAAAAATCACCGTCATATAAAAATATGTTCGGCTCCTTAGAACGTGTCGTTGACAGATTTGGATATTGGCGAACAGATTTTTCCCGTATTTTTTCAGGTTCACTGCTTAAAGCGTCGGGCGGTTTTTATATTATAGATGCACTTGATTTACTTTCAGAACAAGGAATGTGGCTGCAGCTTAAAAGAGCTTTGAGAAATAAAGAGATACAAATTGCGGGTTATGATCCATTTTATATGATGGCAGGTGCCGGAATCAAACCGGAACCGATACCTTTGGATGTGAAAGTTGTTTTAATAGGTGAAGCACATATTTATAATCTTTTAATGCGAATGGACCCTGATTTTAAAAAAGTATTTAAAGTAAAAGCAGAATTTGACAGCACAATGAAAGCAACAAAGAGTAATTTTAATAATTATTATCAGTTTATTAAAAGAATTATTTTAGATGAACAATTAAAAACATTCGACATATCCGGTTTACAAGCAGTAACAGAGTATGGTATAAAACTTTCAGGTTCTCGTGATAAAATAACAACTCAATTTACCGGAATTGCTGATATTGTACGTGAAGCAGATTACTGTGCAACTCAAAAAAAGAAAAAAATTGTTTCGCGAGCTGATGTGTATTGTGCCTTAGCCAATCAAAGATTACGAGTTAATCTTGTAGAAGGCAAGATTCAAGAAATGTTTGACAAAGATACTATTATGGTGTCAGTTACAGGAAAAACTGTCGGGCAAATAAACGGCTTATCAGTTTATTCTTTGGGAGAATATTCTTTTGGACGACCGACACGAATCACGGTGAATACATCACTTGGTAAAGCAGGTGTTATTAATATTGAAAGAGAATCAGACCTTTCAGGACCAACACATAATAAAGGTGTTTTGATTTTATCAGGATATTTACGCATGATGTTTGCACAAAACAAACCTCTTTCAATGACGGCATCTATATCTTTTGAACAGTCATATTCAGGAGTAGATGGTGATTCGGCTTCATCCACAGAAATTTATGCAATCCTATCATCGCTTGGAAATATTCCAATTCAGCAGGGGATTGCGGTTACCGGTTCAGTAAATCAAAAAGGAGAGATTCAACCTATTGGCGGAGCCAACTATAAGATTGAAGGTTATTACGATGTATGTAAAAGCAAACGTTTAACCGGCAGCCAAGGTGTAATGATACCTCATCGAAACATTAATGATCTCATGCTGCGTCCCGATATTATAGAAGCGGTCAAACAAAAAAAGTTTCATATCTATCCGGTAAAAACAATTGCCGATGGAATAGAAATACTTACCAGATCGGAAGAGCACACGTCTGAACTCCAGTCACACTGATATATCTCGTATGCCGTCTTCTGC
>CAJVYT010000212.1 GCA_913009765.1 uncultured candidate division Zixibacteria bacterium | reverse complement strand
CATCGTAAAAGCATTTTCAATGGAACAGTTTGAGATAAAAAAATTCTTTGCGGCAACGTATGACTATTTCAAATCTCTTTTGAGAATGACCCGCATAAGACATCTTGCATCTCCCATAAATGATACATTGGCAACTCTTGCCGGTGTCATAATTCTTTTGTATGCCGGCAATGATATTATTGATAACAAGGGTGCCTTAGATGCCGGTGACTTTATGACCTATCTATTGGCGATGCTGCAGCTTATTAAACCGGTGAAATCGCTTTCCCAGATTCATATTAAAATCCAAGAGGGAATGGCTGCCGCTGAACGTGTTTTTGAAGTTTTAGATACAAAAGAAAATATTGTTGATTCACCGTATGCAAGATCAGTAAAAACTTTTAACGACAAAATTTCTTATAAAAATGTCAGTTTTAATTATATTGAGAATGAAAAAGTTATTGATAATGTTTCATTTGATGTGAAACAGGGTGAGGTGGTAGCTTTTGTTGGACCTTCCGGTGGGGGAAAATCAACACTTTTGGACTTAATGCCTCGTTTCTATGACCCCCAAGAAGGCAGTATTTCAATTGATGGTGTTGATATTAAAAATATCACCCTAAGCTCGCTTCGTTCTCTTATGGGTATAGTGACACAGGAGATTTATTTGTTCAACGATACAATTTTTAACAATATTGCCTATGGCATGGAAGATGCCTCGCAGGATGATGTTATTAAAGCTGCCAAGATTGCCAACGCTCATCAGTTTATAGAAGAGTTTACAGATAAATATAATACCCCGGTAGGTAATCGCGGCGTGAAACTCTCAGGTGGTCAAAGACAGAGACTTGCTATTGCCCGAGCTATTTTGAAAAATCCGCAGATACTTATTTTTGATGAAGCAACATCGGCTCTTGACACCGAATCTGAAATGCTTGTACAGGAAGCTATTGACAGAATGATGCAAAACCGTACTTCAATGGTTATAGCTCATCGTCTCTCTACAATTAAAAATGCTGATAGGATTTTAGTTATAGATAAAGGACGAATTGTTGAACAGGGCAGACATGAAATTCTCTTGCAGCAAAATGGTTTATACAACCGCCTGCATTCTATGCAGTTTAGGGAGGATGTATGAATATAGCTTTTCTCAATTCTATAGAAAAAGATACCTATGGAGGTATGGAAGAGTGGATTCGATTGGCGGCTGTCGGACTTGCCAAACGCAAACATACTATTTCGCTTATCGGTCGTGCGGATTCATATTTTCTAAAACGTGCCGCTGACCCGTATGATGAGCTTAAGCAATTGTCTCTTGATATCTCCGGTGATTTTAATCCCGCTACTATTTCAAAAATTAAAAAATATTTGGAAGAACAAAAAATAGATATATTAACAGTAAATTTTAATAAAGATGTCAGGCTTGGCGGTTTGGCGGCACGTATGAGCGGTCATACAAAAATTGTTTGGTCTGTCGGTTTAAATATTACCAAAGATGCCTTTGTTCATAAATTTCTCACTCCTAAACTAATCGACAGAGTTGTCACTCCATCGGAATCTTTAAAAAATGAGATAATTTCATTAGGATATATAGCAAAAGATATTACCGAGGTCATACCTATTTCAATTGAAGATATATCATTCAAGCTTGACAAGTTTACCGCTCGCAATAATCTTATAGGAAAATATAAACTTCCTGATAATGTAATATTATCTGTTACTTCCGGGCGGTTTGTTGAACAAAAAGGGCATGAGTTTTTAATAGAAGCATCTCGTAAAATTATTAAGGAATTTCCAAATATGCGGTTTATCTTTTTGGGCGACGGTCCTCGCAGAGAACTATTGGAAAATATGATACAAAAATATGATTTAGAAAAATATTTTATATTTGCCGGTATGCAAGATAATATTGACACTGAATTATTCGGTGCTGATATTATGATTCATCCCTCTCGGGTTGAGCCGTTTGGCATTGCTGTCTTAGAGGGAATGAGAGCATCGCTTCCTATTGTCGCATCAAATGTAGGGGGTATTCCTGAAGTTGTCAAAGAAAACTACAATGCATTGCTGGTCACCCCATGTGACGCTTCTGCACTCTCAGACGCTGTCTTGAAAGTATTGCGTGATAAAATACAGTTTGTGCAGATGTCCGTAAATAGCCGAAAGAGATTTGAAGATTATTTTCAAATGGACAGAATGATTGATAAAATTGAAAAATGTTATCAAGACCTTTGCCAACAAAAGCTCTCGGAGAAAAACTGATGGAAGCATTAAAACCTCTTGAGCATAAATTTAAGGCAATGGTTTTTTCTTTGTGTAAACTATTCTTTGCAAAGGGACAAAAAGAGTTTAAACCTATTGATGGAAATGCAATAAAGAAAGTACTCTTTTTACGTCCTGAAAAACTGGGAGATATGATTATCTCGTTTCCGGTTTTTGACGGATTGAAGAAGCATTTTCCTCATATTGAAATTGCTATACTCGCCTCACTTCGCAGTAAAGCTATAATTCAAAATGATAAACGATTTTCAAAAATTTATATGTATTTAAAAAACCCACTCAAAGATTTTGCTACCTTACGAAAAATGCGAAAAGCAAAATACGATTGTGTCGTAGATATGATAGGTGATGATTCTGTTACTGCATTGTTTTTGTCTCAACTTGCTGCCCCCGGTAAACCAAGAATAGGAATTGGAAAAACAAAATATAAAAAGTATTATGATTACAACTATCTCTATCGTACTAATAATACAAATCATATAATTGAAAATACATTAAAAATTCTCGATGCATTTGGAATCGACAGTTCAAAAGAATCAGGCTATGCCGAACCTTATGTTTCTTCTCAAGAATTAAAGTTTGCTGAAAAAACAGTACAAGTACTAAGAAAATCAGACAAAACAAAAGTTGTCGGTTACAACCTTTCAGCCGGAGCGGTAAACCGTATTTGGGCAAAAGAAAAATCAACTGAGCTTTTAAAAAAGATAATTGCACAAAGTAGTGATAATCAAATTCTCTTGTTTACAACGCCGGATGAGAGGGAGCGGGCAAAACCACTTCTTGACGCACTTCCTGAAAATGTGTATTTGATTCCTGAAAATTTGAGTCTGACATCTGTTGCTGCTCTTATAAAATATCTTGATATTTTAATTTCTCCCGATACTTCTTTGGTGCATATTGCCAGAGCATTTGATGTGCCGGTGGTAGGGCTTTATAGCAAATTTATGAAAAATTTTATGTTGTGGAGACCGTATGATCAAAAAGTTGGTGCGGTTGTTTCATCAAACGAACATAATATCTTTGATATCACTGTTGAACAGGTATTTGACACTTTTAAGATTTTGATGGAGAATAGAAAGACGGTTGAGCAATGAGAAAAATTTCTATTGTCATAATCACTAAAAATGAAGAAAAAAATATTCGGAAATGTCTTGAATCAATTAAGTGGGCTGATGAAATTATTTTGATAGACTCGCAGTCAGATGACAAGACTCTTGAGATTGCCGGTGAATATGGTGCCAAAATTTATTCGCCGGTTTGGCGTGGGTATGGTCCCGCCAAGCAAGAAGGTGTCAAACATTCCTCGTATGATTGGATTCTCTCAATTGATGCAGATGAAGAAGTAACTGCAGAACTTACTGATGAAATAAAAACTGTCCTCTCGCAGGACAAAATTGCTGATGGGTATTTGATCCCTCGTAAAACAAATTTTATGGGGCGTTGGATAAATTATTCAAATTGGTATCCTGATTTTGTTCTCAGATTATTTGACAAAACAAAAGGCGGATTTAACAGTAATGTCGTTCATGAAGCGGTTGAGATAGAAGGGAAAAAGCAGTATCTTAAAAATGACTTATTACATTACAGCTACCCGACATTGGATGAATACTTCCGAAAATTTAATATTTATACTCGTATGGGAGCAGAGGATTTATTTGCAAAAGGGAAAAAAACGACTATCTTTGGCATTTGTATTAAACCGACAGCAGCTTTTATTAAGCATTACTTTCTGAAAAAAGGTTTTTTAGACGGCATTGAAGGTTTTTTAATTTCTTTTCTTTCTGCTGTTGCTGTTATGGTAAAATATGCTAAATTACGCGAATTAATGATGAAGAAAGATAAAAATAAATGAACAAACCGATTACAATAAAAGATGGCGACAAAATACTGATTAGCAGATCTGATAAATTAGGCGACTTGGTATTAGCATTGCCATTTGTTGAAACATTAAAAAAAAGATACCCTAATTGTAAAGTTGATGTGATGGCATCACTCTACGCTTCGCCGATTTTAGAGCATAATGACTCTATCAATAAAATTTTAAGAGTACAAAACGACCAATTAATTTCTAATAATCTCTATCGAAAAGATTTACTGCAAAAAATAAAGAAAGAAAAATATGATATTGTAATTGCCCTGTTTCCTGAAAGACAAATTTCCCGTTTATATTTTAAAGCGGAAATTCCTATTCGGATTGGTACTGCCGGGAGATTTCATTCAATATTTTTTAATACTCGTTTGCTGCATAGCCGTAAAAAAAATATAAAACATGAATCAGTATACAATTTAGATTTTATGTCTTTTTTTAAAGATGGCGAGACTGTCTTAATTCCGAAAGTTTATTTGACTCCAAAAGATATTGCGAGTGCTAAAAAAATACTTACCAATGCAGGAGTTGATGGTGATTTTATAGTTTTACACCCCGGTTCAGGCGGGTCGGCTGAGGCATGGTCGTCTGAAAAATTTATCCAGCTGTATCAAAAACTCGAAAGCAAAGGAATGGTCTTAGTTGTATCCGGTTCTGAAAAAGAGGGAGAACAGTTTGATAATCTTTCTCATTCTATCGGGTTTGCCGATTTAAATAAAATAACCGGTAATACCGATTTAAGAGCCTTGGCAGCAGTTCTTTCTTTGGCAAAAGTTGTTGTCGCAAATTCAACAGGTCCGCTTCATTTAGCGGTGGCAGTAGGTACAAAAACAGTTGGTCTTTATCCAAGCAAAAAATCAATGTCACCGACAAGATGGGGTCCGTTAGGAAGTGGTAATTTTGTCATACAACCTATCGGTACATGTGAATGTGATATCGGTCAGTGCAGCTGTATGGATAAAATAGACCCTAACGATGTTGCTGCTAAAGTATTAACAATATTTAACGAATAGAATATTATGAATCTTGCCGAGTTTATTATACGTATTGAAGCATTTAATGCAAATGTGAATATTCCTCTTATTAGAAAAGCGTATGAATTTTCTGATAACGCTCATAGGGGACAACTGCGTAAATCCGGGGAACCGTATATTGAACATTGTCTCGAAGCTGCATTTATTTTAGCAGAACAACATATGGACTCTACGACTATTGCTGCTGGTTTAGTACATGATGTGGTCGAAGATACCGATGTTACTATCGAGGACCTTAGAAAAGAATTCGGTGATGAAATAGCAGAACTTGTTGATGGCGTGACAAAAATAGGAGCGATGAAATATGGCTCGCGTGAAGAACAGCAGGTAGAATATTTTCGCAAAATGCTTTTGTCTATGGCAAAAGATATTCGGATTATTTTGATGAAACTTGCTGACCGGTTACACAATATGCGGACATTAGAACATCTTCCACATGAAAAACAAAAAAGAATTGCTCAAGAAACTCGCGATATTTATTGCCCGCTCGCACATCGCTTTGGTATCAATAAAGTTAAGATAGAACTTGAAGATTTGTCTCTAAAGTATTTAGAACCTGAGGTTTATGCAAATATAATGAATCGAGTGAAAGACCGTAAAGAGGAACGGGAAGAATATATTGCAGCATTTGTTGCTCCGGTCAAAGAAGCTCTTGGCAAAGATAGTATCAAGGCTGAAGTGTATGGGCGGGCAAAGCATTTTGATTCTATTTATAGAAAAATACGAATCCGAAAAGTTCCATACGAGGAAATTTATGATCTTTTTGCTATTCGAGTTATAGTAAATTCCGAACGTGATTGTTACCATGCGATGGGGATTTTGCATTCATTATGGAAACCTGTACCCGATAGATTTCATGACTATATTGCCAATCCAAAACCGAATGGTTATAGCTCTCTACATACTACGGTATTTGGTCCTCAAAACAAAATGGTTGAAATTCAAATAAGAACTCATCAAATGCACTATATCGCAGAAAATGGTATTGCCGCTCATTGGCTGTATAAAGAAGGTAAGCAGTTGATGAGTAAATCTGACAGACAAATGATTTGGCTTCGGGATGTGTTGGAATGGCAAAAAGAAATGACCAATCCGTCAGACTTTATGGAATATTTGAAAATTGACCTGTTCTCCGAAGATATATTTGTTTTTACACCTAATCAAAAACTTATCCATCTTCCGCTTGGTTCTACACCTTTAGATTTTGCATTTCAGATTCATACCGATATTGGGCTTCACTGTGCAGGTGCTAAAATTAACGGAAGGCTGCAACCGCTTTCAACAAAAATGAAGTCAGGTGATGTTGTCGAAGTTATTACCAACCCCAATAGAACTCCGTCGCATGACTGGCTGAAACTTGTCAAAACATCATCTGCCCGCACCAGAATAAGAAAATGGCTCAAACAATCGGGCTATGAACAGTCTATAATTCTTGGCAAAGAAATTGTCGCAAGAAAACTTAAAGAACTCAGATTAAAACTGCCATCAGATGATATTTTACAGGGATATGCCGAACAGCTTGATAAAAAATCTCTTGAAGATTTATATGCTGCTATCGGAAATGGCTCTAAATCGTCAAGACCTCTTATAGACCTTATTTTACCTGATAAAAAAGCACCTGAGATTGGTTTTGTTGATAAAGTTATTGACCGTATTCGAGGTTCCAAAGGCATCAAAGTTCACGGAATGGATAATATGATGTTTCGGTTTGCCGGATGTTGTCAGCCGGTGCCGGGGGAAGAGATTGTCGGATTTATCAGCCGGGGAAGAGGAGTCACTATCCACCGTTCCGATTGTCCTTCAGTCAATCATTTGTATTCAATAAATCCTGAAAGAAAAATTGATGTTACTTGGGATACCGGCAAAGGACAGTCGTTTATTGTACAATTGCGAATTATTGTCGAAGATAGAAAAAATATGCTGCGGGATATTACGCAGGCAATTGCTGATGCCGATACAAATGTCCGTGCTGCTGAAATGAGAGCTCAAGACACGACAGCAATTGGAAAATTTGTGGTCGAAGTTTCCTCGCTGTCACATCTCAACAGAATTTTAGACAAAGTGAAGAAAATTAAAGGTGTTATTTCTGTCCATCGTGAAAAAGGTGTCGAATCAGGAACTAACTAATTTTTATCAAAAGATCGGAAGAGCACACGTCTGAACTCCAGTCACACTGATATATCTCGTATGCCGTCTTCT
>CAJVYT010000211.1 GCA_913009765.1 uncultured candidate division Zixibacteria bacterium | reverse complement strand
TCAATAGCTGATTTAGTAAGCTGCAGACGTTTTTCTGAATCCATGTCAGCGTTTGCTTTTACTTCACGATAACGGTCAATACCGGCACGCAATACATTTGCTGTTGTTCCACGTTGTTTGTCACAAGCAGCTAAGGCACCGTCTAAATCATCATAACTGATTAATGTAATAAGTTTTTTAAAGAATACCTGTACAGAACTTTTTCCTTTAGCATTACCATATAACGACAGATAACGTTCAATGATAAAAGCAAGTAACATACAAAATACTGTGATAAGAATCACAACAAGCGGACCACCGTGATACACAGAATTTAAAATTGCGTTTTCAGATGTACGGGCGACACCATACCAAAGGTAGAAACCAATACTCAATGAAATAAGAGCATTGAGTGCGACGAAAATAGTTTGTTTAACCACTACGCTAAACCTCCATATAGGATTAATTCATTATTTTTAAATTTCCACACCTTTAAGAGCAGTAAGAATAAAAGCTCCCAAAGCCACATTAACACCATACGATATAGACCCTAAAAACACACCGGGACCATACGAATCACCTAACGATGTAAAAACAGCTTGACTGTCGAAGCCATACTCCGCCCCAAAGAACGAGAGAATAAAAACGGCACCAAACAGCATCACCGGAATCCAATTAAATTTAAGTATTTTTTTCAAAGCTAATGCCCTTTGATCAACATCACCCTTTAAACCATACAAACCATAAAGAGTATAAAAAGGTAACACAAGACAAACGAGCAAAAGCAAAAGAAATACAGCACCGGTAACCACTAACACAATCCCGGATCCAAAAACATATTTTCCAACAGAACCTATAGAAAATAAAATATTATACCCGTCAAGACTCTCAGATTCTCTTCGAATTTTCTTCTTGGCTACATAGCCGTGAATAATTTCTTCACCTGAAGATTCTTTTTGGATATTTTCTTCTAATGGGGTACTGTCGTTTGTTGCTGCTGCTAATGCTGATGAATCCATAGTTTGAGGGATACCATTCACACTATCACTCATTGCCATTAATGTTGAATCAGTTACTTGTGCCGAATCGGCAACCGCACTGATAGGCTCGCTATTAGTCTCTTCTACAAATTCATTGTAAGCAGAAAACCACGGGAGAAACAATGTCCCCAGTATAACGATACACGCAAAAGTTAAGACATAACGATCAACGGTTGATACCCGTTCTTCAAGCAACTTACACTCATCTCGAACAACATCACCTTTTTCACGTTTTGACTTAACTGCCTCAACATGTTTGGATTTCTCGGCATCAGATTTAAACAAATCTTTTGGTGTCCCCGGATAAACATCAAAACCGATATACGTAAACCTCTGTTTATCAGTTATCTGTTTATTCGGTTCACTTTTTTTACCTTCTGCAGCCATTAAGACTCCCAATCATAAATTGTTATATACATTTCAAAAAAATTTCTATCTTTCAAACTCTAAATCAGCTTGTCCTTTTTTGGCATCCGCATTTCCCGGTTCACACTTGAGAACCTTGCCGTACCAATTGTATGCTTTACCATATTCAACAGTGGCATCTTTTGCCTTTTCAGCTTTTGCCGCACCCTGCAAATGATAACATTTTGCCAACCATAACATTAAGCTGACAACTTCACAATCACCTTTTTCAGGAGAAATAATTTTATATGCTTTATTTAAATATTTTGATGCTTTAGTATAATTTTGAGTACAGACACCTCCAAAATAAGCATAACCAAGCGATTTATTAGCTTCATAATCATTTGGATCCATATCAACTAATTGATTATAATACTTCACACCATTTGCACAATCTGCTAATTGATACAAGTATGTGTTAGCTACTACTGATAATATCTTTTTATCGTCGGGTTTATATTCTAAATATTGAAGCATATAATTCACAGCTGTTTCATAATAGTTTACATCCGGGTCACCGACACCAACCTCTTCGACACCATCTCCCTCTAAATCTTCTTCCTCATCATCGCCTGATGACCCGTTGGCAATATTTAACGCACAATAACCGGCATTTTTCAAAAGTGATGCTGACTTTTCTGTAATACCTAAATCAATACGTTTCTGGTAGTATTCAATTGCCTGAGCATAGCTATTCAAATAATGATACCCGACTGCAACATTTTGAAGTAAACGTTTTTGTCCGGGTCTATCAGCAAGAGACTTTAAATAGTAATTTATAGCAGTCATGTAATCTTTAGGTGAACGGTAGTAATAACTATCACCCAGTAGCTGATATAGTTCATACTCTTTTATTGATGATTTGTATTCAGCATTCTGCTGTTTGACCCATTCAATATGTTTCAGTAAATACTCACCGGATTTTTCATATTGTTTCACTCCCCAAAGAGCTTTACCATAGTTAAAATAAATATCTTTGACAACATAAGGGATATTAAGAACTTTCTCATAATAATCGACGGCATCCTCATATCCATATATAGCAGAATAAGACATCGCCATTTCAAAATAAACCCGAACATGAGCTGTATCAGCTTTTGCATCGGATAGTTCTAAATATTTTTTATATGCACCTATCGTTTCTTTAAAACGGGTTTTTCTTTCGTCACGGCTTCGTGATGAGCGGGCAGCTTTGTAATATATACCCGCAGCTCGTCTCCATGAAGGTGCATGTGTTGAATCTTTTTGTAAAACTATTTTTAACTTTTCTATTGCACAGGTATAGTCTTTCATATCAAGACAGGCTTCTGCCCAATGATAATACACTTCTAACCCGGCAGTATCAACCTCAAGTGCCTTTTCATATTCAATAATAGCTAAAGATGGAACCCCTTGATAAAAGTTGGCATCTCCAAGATGAATATGATACATTGGATTGTTCGGTTCATCTACTAATGCTTGACGAAATGATTTATCAGCTTCTTGATACTTTTTTTGTTCCATCAAGACAAGACCCAATCCATCTTCAAAACGAGAAAGATGTTTTTTATCTTTCTTCTTTCCTGTTTTAAAAGCTGTAAAAGCTTCGTCTATATTGCCAAGATTCAGTTGTGACATTCCTAAAAGATATAACGAATCGTAATGTTTTTTCTTAACATCCAAAGCATGTTGAAACTGCTTAGCAGCTTCTTCATAATTTCCACGCTCATAATAAATTTTACCAAGCATGAAATAATTCAGATAGTATGCTTTATCAATTTTGAACTCATCATTCAACAAATTAATAGCAAGGGTTGTATCACCTTTTTCAAGAGCTGCGGCAATAGGTGCTTTTATTTCTTGGGCATTAATCAATGATGTAAATAGTAATACAAAAATAGTTGAAAGTAGTATCGCAACTAATTGATAATTAAGGTGTTTTCGCAATCTGTTTATCCTCATTTTAACTCCAATCAAGTCTCAAAAATATACTTTTCTCAACTATTGTCAAGCGAATATTTTCAGAACTATTCAACGGTCCTTATTTGTAACCGTTTTGTAATTTCAAAAGTATATTCAAGCTGCAAACTGACCAAAAGAGTAATTGCCCCCCAAAGCAAGATGAGGGAAATCCCGCTTAATATCTTCTCAAATCTAACATGAAGATACAAGCCGGTCAAAACCATTAAAATCAGAGTACAGACGTTTAAAATACGTGTCGTTTTCTCCATCATTCCCTACCTTTCTTTTATACAGCCTAAAACAATATTTCTTCCAATACTTATTTATACTGCCCAAAAGTATGCACAAGATTTGTGCCAAAACACCCAAGCGATCCAAACAACAGCCATATCTCATTAAATACCTTAGTATTACAAACTTAGATTTAATATGGAGAGGAGTAATCATTTAAGGCATCGCAAGTTCTGCGATAAATGTGAAGAGCAACTAACTTTATTTGTCAATATATCTTGTTATATAATAACTAGTTAACATGAGTCTATCAAAAAAGAGTTAATGCATCCAAAGATATGAAATTCGTATATTTAAACCATCAAAAGGTTCAATTTGAAGATACCCTCTGAATTCTTCTAATTCATTTTTCTGATTTACAGCAGGAAAGAACTTTAACCTTGATACCATTTCTTTAATTGAACCCGAAATTAGTTTATGAGATGTGCCGTTTCTGAGAATGACAGCTTTCCCAAGAGTATCAATTTTAATATACACGTTAATCGGCTCAACAAAAGAGGAGCCAAATATTTTCCGAGAAAATTTATCAGATGGTAATCTTTTAGGAATTGGCTCTGACAAGAAATGAGAGAATTTGTTAATTATACGAATACGATGACCATGAAAAAGGTTTGAAGGGTCAGCAGAATTTCCATCAAAAGGAGCAACCGGATAACTTAATTGCGGAAAAAATGAGACCATCAGGTACAAATCATCTGATATATCTTTACCTTTAATTTTTGGTAATTGAAAGTCTGCATATAAAATCGCTGATTGAATCTGCTGTACAAACGGGTCATACGTCGATACATAATTTTCGATATCAACAATCTTATCTTTTTCAAAAGTTAATTTCTCTATAATATACGGATACCTGTTAGATGAATCCGACGGATTTGCTTGAGAAAAATATGACGGGAACGATAATACTTTTGGCAACTGTATATTATTGAGTTCACAGGTACGTTCAAACAATTCCTCATCAGCGATAAGAGTATCATGTATTAACGGGAAATTAAAAATAGGTGAGTTAACCATTCTACTAAATATAATATCAATCGGAAGTATCGATTTTATATTTTTATTATTGAGAATTGCCGGTTTAAAAGATAATTTATGTATATATGATTCAACATAGGAAAAATATAAACTATCTTTTTTATTTTTTGGTCTAAGAGATTTAATATTCCCTTTTTTATCCATCTCTGCCAAAAGAGTAACAAAAACATTTTCTTTTCTTTGTATTGGTTTGGTCATCGGCTGAAAAAGTGGTATAGAATCAACCGAGACAGGCGTAAATCCATATAAATTGACAGATTCTGACTTTACCTTGTTTGGAATCACTAAAAAGAGAGATATTGTAAGGATAAGATATATCTTTTTCATGAATTATGTTTTCTTTCTTTATACATTATGGTAAATTATACAATCAAGTTGTAAAAAATATAAGATTTTTTTCTTCAAAAAGAAAGTTTGAAATAATGGCTGATTTACAAAGAAAATTTTTAAAAAATATTTTTTCCTCATCATCAGCTTTTACAATTCGAATTCTTTTAAACTTTTTCTTTATACCCTATATAACGTCAACATTCGGTTCAGCTCGTTATGGTGTATGGATTATAATTTTTCAAACCGTTGCATACTTTACTCTATTTGATTTTGGCATAAACTCCGCTCTCACCCGTTTTGTTTCTAAAGCATTTGCCAAAAAAGATTTTAAAACTATAAATAAAACTCTGTCAACAGCAAATGCTCTTTATTTCCTTATCGGAACTGCTGTTGGTCTTTTAGTATATCTATTGGCTGAACTTTATTTCAATATGTTTGAAATCAGCTCACCGGAACTTATAGCAGAGGGTAAAACAGCCCTTATACTCTTAGGTGTTTTCTTGGCATTCCAATTTTACATGATGGCGTTCGGTAATTCACATGGTGCATTCCAAAGATTAGATATTTCTAAAAATTTACTCGCCGCTGAAGAAATTGTACGAATCGCCGTTATGTCAATACTTCTATATTACGGTTATGGTTTAATTGCCTTGGCACTGACCATTGTAGTCACAACAATTCTGCGTTCAACCCTCGGGATTATATGGTTGAAAAAACTATTTCCTGAAATACGGCTCTCATTTCATTTTGACAAAGATTCTGCCCGACAACTTTTTGGCTACTCAAAGATTACTCTGTTTATTTCCCTTTGTTGGTTGGTTTTGTATGGGTCGGACTCTTTTATTTTGGGACTGCTCAGCACTACTGCCGCCGCAGGTATCTATGCCCCCGGTGCTCAACTGATGCTGTATATACGTAATCTTATAAACATCGTTGGAGTTCCTCTTGTACCGGCAATCTCGCACTTGGAATCTCAAGAATCATTTGTCCGTATTCAGATAATTTATCTGAAGGGTCTTAAATATATTTCGTATATTTCTTTTGCAATGATGAGTTCTGTTCTGTTTTTCGCAGAATCATTTGTTCGGCTCTGGCTTGATGTGCAGTTTGCACAAACAGCCGATGTTATAAAAATACTGGCAATCGGTACGGCATTTTTCTTACCTCAAATTATAGGTAACTCAATTTTATTCGGATGTGAAAAACATAAAATCATATTACAAGTTGCGATTGTAGAAACTATTTCAAAACTACTGCTTGTTATATTCCTCGTGCCGCTTTTTGGCATTGTCGGAATGGCAATGGCAAATACAATTCCACAGGTTATTTTATATACAACTCTTTATCCTTTTTTGATAAGCAAGGTATTAAAAATTCCATTCGGACGAATACTGTATGAAATGCTAAAAACCGGAACTCTTGGAATGATTACAGCATATTTGTTCTCTTCCCTATTACGAAAGTTTTATATTATTGACAGTTGGTTATCGTTCGCATGGCAGACCGGACTTGTTGTTATTATACTCTTAATTGTAGGATATTTTATCTTAGAAAAAGACGACCGCACAATGCTCAAAGAGTTTGTCTTGTAATTGTCACTCTACTACATCTGTAACTTCAAATTTATGCTAACTATTGTCTTCTTATTATTGTTTTGAAATGAGTATTTAATCTATATATTAGTACAATGAAAAATCAGATATGGAATAAAATGACTGCCCCGCAGTTGAGTATTGCCGGATTTCTTTCTGTCATTTTGATGGGAACATTTCTGCTCCTCTTACCTATTAGCAATGTAAAGACTCCCCTTTCATTTATAGATGCCTTTTTTACATCTACTTCGGCAACATGTGTCACCGGTCTGATAGTTGTTGATACCGCTTCTCAATTTAGCGGATTCGGACAGTTTATTATACTTTTTTTAATACAAATCGGCGGCTACGGGATTATGACCTTATCCACATATATGCTGTTTATAATGGGCAGAAAATTATCTCTTAAGATGAGCGATGGAGTCGCAGATTCATTTTTAAAACTTCATCATTATGACCTCAAGGATTTACTAAAAACATCCCTCGTATTAGTTACTACAATTGAATTAATTATTGCTGCACTGTTATTTATTCAGTTTGCTCAGGACTTCCCTTTCGGGCAGGCAGTATGGTATTCGGTATTCCATTCTATCTCTTCATTTTGCAATGCAGGCTTTGCCTAGATCGGAAGAGCGTCGTGTAGGGAAAGAGTGTAGATCTCGGTGGTCGCCGTATCATTAAAAAAAAAAAATATAAAACAAAATATAAAAAAAACACACACATACGCTACAGTCATACAGTCTACTATATCAAACC
>CAJVYT010000210.1 GCA_913009765.1 uncultured candidate division Zixibacteria bacterium | reverse complement strand
GTGTGGTCTACAGGTGTCGCAATGGTGCTGTATTGTGTGAGCGTATAGTTAAATAAAATACATAAGTAATATATGATTATATTATATTTGTTTTTTTTTTTTTTTAATGATACGGCGACCACCGAGATCTACACTCTTTCCCTACACGACGCTCTTCCGATCTCCAAAAGACAGGTGAATTAGAACTCATCGTTTATGCTTTAAAAAAACAACAAATGTATCAGATAGGTAAAAAGCAATTAATTATAAGTTGTAGATAAAAATTTTAAAACATAAAAGCCTTCCAGACCGGGAGGCTTTTTTTAGCATCATTTTTTAGGAACAAAAACGATTTTATTACCATACCTGTCAATAAACCTGTGCTTTTCGAGCCTTGAACGGATAGATCCTTTTGTTCTCAGGTGAATTTTAGCCAGATCTTCAATAGACAGACCCTCAAGAAAAGCATTCTTCAATTTTTCATCTTCATCCTCGCTCCAAGCCTTTAACAGGCGGGGCATTTTTATCTTTAACTTTCTTAAGTACTTCCGTGGCCATAAATAAAGCTCTGACTACTTCAGCATTCTGATAAGGACTTTCCGGTGGGAATATCTCACCGGTGAGCGGATCGGTTCCGTTTGCCAGGGCTTCTATTATGGTGATGGCTTTTGACTTATCCATGAATCCCTATGCCAGTTTTTGTTTAAGATCGTCTCTAAGAATATAAGAGGAAAGAAAATCCTTCACGGTCTCTTTCTGCCTGTCGTTAAGCAGTTGTATTTTCTGAAACATAGATAGCAGTTCCCTGTCTGAGATAGATTGCTCGGCCTTGCTGTCCTGGTCGCATTTAGCGTTAACAAGTTAAAGAACTACTTTTGAACTAAATACTGTAAAAATGAATCTTAAGTAATTGACCCAGGTATTTGTCACAATTATTTACTATTTTTGTGACAAAGGAAACAGTATAATGACCATTCCCGTTATAAAACAAATAGAACAAAAAATAAATAACTTCCCAAAAGGAAAAATACTTTTTATTGCTGATTTTTCAGAATTGGGAAGTGATGTTGCTATAAGGCAATCTTTGCAACGACTGACAAAAATGAACCTGCTGATTCGATTATCACAGGGCATTTACTATTATCCTAAAAGAAGTAAAATTGGAAGAAACATTGTTTATCCGTATGCTGATCAAATTGCCCGGGCTATTGCCCAAAGAGACAAAGCACGCATAATTCCCTCCGGTTCTTATGCACTTTATAAATTAGGGCTTTCTACACAAATCCCTATGAATGTAGTTTACCTTACCGATGGTTCGGCACGGAAAATTGTGGTTGGAAAGCAAAAAATTGCTTTCAAAAAAACAAGCCCTAAAAAACTTGCCGTAAGTCACAAATTAAGTAACCTAATAATTCAGGGATTAAAAGAACTGGGTGAGAATAATATTAGCGGCACTGTCAAACAAAGGTTAAAAGAGACCATTATACAAAGTAACGAACAGGAAGAATTAAAGCGTTCTCTTATAAATGCACCGGCCTGGATAAGAAAAATAGTACTTCAGATTATTAAGGAAATTGAAAATGAGTAAATGGCTGGACTTGTCAGGAAAAGACCAGATTGAACTTTTCAATCAGATTGGTGCAGAAACGGGTTTGCCACCTTTCTCTATTGAAAAAGATGCCTGGGTTACACTGGTATTACGTGTACTGTTTTGTTCAGAAATTGGTGATTACATTATCTTTAAGGGAGGAACATCACTAAGCAAAGCTTATGGTTTAATAGAACGATTTTCGGAAGACGTTGATTTTTCAATCAACCGGGAATATCTTGGCTTTGGGGATGAACTTACAAAAGGACAAATCAGAAAACTGAGAAGAGCATCGCATAATTTTTCATCAGAAAAGCTACCTGCTATTTTGCGAAAAGAATTTTCTGTATATGGAATAGAGGAGAATTTGTATCAAATTGATGTTCCCAATGTAAAAATATCAGACCAGGATCCGGAAGTTATCCACATCAATTATACCTCGGTATTTGAAGAAGACGAATATTTACGGTCAAGAGTATTAATTGAGATGGGTGCACGTTCATTAATGGGACCTTTTGTGAACAAAAGTATTCAGTCAATTATTGATGCTCTTTTCCCCACATCTGAATTTACTGAGGGTAATTTTCAGGTTCGGGCAGTAATTCCTGAAAAAACAATGCTGGAAAAGTTAATTTTATTACACGAAGAATTTCAAAAAGAACCTGACAAAAGAAGATATTACAGAATGTCCAGACACCTATACGATATTTATCAAATAATGAAAACCAATTATGGTAAAAGAGCGATAAATGACAGTGTTCTTTTTGAACATATCTGTTTGCACAGGGAAAAGTTTACACCGGCAAGAAATGTTAACTATCAGGAACTTCGAATTGATAACCTGGGCTTTATTCCTCCTATTGATTTAATCGATTTATACCGAAGTGACTATAAAGAGATGCAATCAACAATGATTTATGGGGATAATTTGGAATTTGATATGATGATTGAAGAATTGAAGGAAATTTTTGAATAACTTTAATTACGACAACACCTAAGCATATAAAAACTCCGTAGTGCGAAGCATCTACGGTTTTTATATGCATTGTTGTTTTAACAGGGGTTAAAACCACTACCACTTTCCGGCGAAAAACGCTACCATTGAAATAACTTCTGAATAAATCGTAATTTTTTCGACTAAATGGAATCTATTCATTATGTCGTCAACAATCACGTGCCTACACTGTGGTAATACGGTGCCAAGTAATACCCGGATAAAGAAACAAAAGTATTGTTCCTCCAAGAGCTGTCAACAAGCCAGGATGCGTATTTGGAAAAACAGGCAATACAAGAAGAACTTAAAATATCAGGAACAGAGCCATGCATATCAGAAGCAGTGGCGAAGAAATTATCCTTCAGATCAATATCAAAGGGATTACCGCGAATCACATCCTGAGTATGAGAAGCGTAATCGCGAGTTGCAGAAGAAGCGCAACAAAAAACGACAAAAAGAGCCAGTTCCGATGATTATAAAGACGGACGCGTTACTTCTACACCCTAGAGAAGACGGGGCATATATGCTATCGAAAGTAAAAAAAGAAATGATTGTAAATAGGAACGCGTTATCTCTACAGCCCAGTGTTGATGGTGCGTATGCGCTATTTAAGATAAAAGAAAGAAAGATTGTAAATAGGAACACGTTAATGGCTGGAGGTCTTTGATAATAGCGTTAATAGATGATTTTGGCCCAAAATAGTGTTTGATTGTAAATAGGAACACGTTCGTTAAAAAAAGCCAGGTCTGTTAGATTTACAGGGATTTAAAAAAGCAGATTCGATGAGCATCAAAATCGAAGATATCGCGATAAGTGAATTTGACCTGTCGCTATCGAGTGTACGCGTTATCAATCCGGCAAGGATCCTTCAGGTAGAAAAGTCAATGCGTATTCATGGTCAATTGCAACCTGTAATAGCCCGGGTGCATGAAGATAGTTACCAGTTAATCGATGGGTTCAAGCGGTTCTACGCGTCGGAGAACCTTTTGATGGATACACTGCAGTGCCGTATACTGGATGTTGATTTGTCCCAGGCGAAGGTATTGTTATTGAGTTATAACCGCCCACACCAGTCCATGGAGGCCTGGGAAGAGGCTATGGTATTGCAGGATTTACAGCAGACCTGCTCAATGGATCAACGTAGTCTTGCTGAGCTTATCGGGTATAGCCGTTCGTGGGTAAGTCGCCGCCTGTCGTTGATTGAAAAGATGGATGAAAAGGTCTCATCAGAGATCATGATGGGTGTACTCACCAGTAGTCAGGCCCGTGCCCTTACAAAGTTGCCGCGCGGCAATCAGAGTGCTGTTGCAAGTGCAATAACCAATTTTGGACTAACCAGTCGCCAGAGTGATACCCTGGTGGATGCCTGTTTAAAGGCAAAGGATGAAGATCAGCAGCAGTATATCCTTACCCATGTAGAGCACGTACTTAATCAGGAACAGAGCGATACAGAAAAGGACCCTTACGATGTACGCCTGTCTGCATATGGTAATGATCTGATGCAATCTATAATGCATGTACTCCAGGGTGTTCATATAATGCTGTCTCGTTTGAGTGATCATCGTATGGGTATGTTGAGCCAGAGCGAGAGAGTGATCATTACTCCCTTTATTGGCAAGGTATCCGGATGCATGAATAAACTAACCGAAGGCATTACTCAATTACAAATCCATAAATCAACACAACAAGATGAAAGATGAAAGTTTAGAAAATACCATTATCACTCTTCATGGTCAGGGTTGGTCTATTCGCAAGTTATCAAAAGAGTTAGGTGTCTCACGCGAGCGGATACGGCGTGTGGTGGTAGCAAACCAGGCTTTACGCACTACCACCCCAGATCAGGCTAAAAAGCCTCGAAAGAAGCGTGTCAGCAAGCTGGACCCATACAAGGCGTTTATCGGTGAGCTGTTGGAGAAATACAGTGATATCACAGGTCAGCGGGTATATGAGCACATCTGTGAAAGGGATTTTGAGGGGGAGATTACCATCGTGCGTGATTACCTGAACAGCATCCGCAAGGTGGCAGTAAAAACGCCGGTTCGCATGGTAGAAACACTACCGGGTCAGCGAGCCGCTCATGACTGGAGTGATTACAATATCACGTTTACCTTATCAGGCAAAACAGAGCAGGTTACTTTCTTGAGTTATATACTGGGCTACTCCCGCCGTCAATACATCGAGGTGGTGGATGACAAGAAGCAGAAAACCCTTTTACAGGTACTTATTAATGCATTTATCTATCTGGACGGAGTCCCCAGGGAGATCAAAAGTGATAACCAGAAAGCATGTGTGGACCGTTGGGAGGCCGGGCGACCGGTTTTTAATGTAAAGTATCTGGAATTTGCCACCCATTACCTCTTCCGTCCCCTGACGATCCGCCCGGGAAAACCCACGGAAAACCTGAAGGTGGAGCGACCGTTTTATTATTTGGAAAGAAGCTTCTTGAATGGCCGTGAGTTCAAGGACAGGGATGATCTGAAAAAGCAGTTACAACAGTGGCTTGAGAGTGTTAATGATCTCCGCAAGCATGGAACAACTAAAAAAAGGCCAATTGATATGTACACCCAGGAGCATCCTCATTTGCAGGTTGTTCCCGCGAATCATTTTGACACTTCGCGGGTGGTTCATCTTGTGGTTAACCAAGAGTCGTGCGTACAATGGAAAGGTTACCAGTACGTGGTACCACGACAGTACATGTATGAAGTATGCCCGGTACGTATTACAGATGAACACTTGGTGGTGTACTCATCCGGTGGAGATACCCTTGCAAAGCATCCCCTGGCAGAAAAGAACCGAAAGGAGCGGTATGTTGGAGTGGTGCAAAAAACTTCAGGAAAGCCGGATTTAGTTATGGCGGATGTTATTACACGTCTTGAGAGCTTCTCACCTGAGATGAATGAGTATATCCAGCAGGTTAAGCGACATAAACCCGGCTCATGGCGGCACCATCTGAGAAGCCTGTTGGCTATGAGAGTAAACTATCGGGTAGAAGATATTATGGTGGCCATCCGCAGGGCGCTGAAATATAAAGTCTTTGACTCGGGAACCATCGAAGGCTTCCTTGTCAATAACTCTGAACCACGCTACAGTATCAAATTATCATTTAAACCAAAAAACAATAACTATGAGCAATAGAAGCACAAACAAAGCACTAGAGCATGAGCAGTTCACTGAAAACTGCCTTTACCTGGGGTTAAAGCTTCTGTCTGAACAGTACACCCAGATGGTTGATCAGGCCGGCAAGAACGATGTTGGATATTATCAGTTCATCAGTGATATCATCCAGGCAGAGGCCTTGGCTAAGCAGCAAAGACGTGTGGAATACCTGGTAAAAAACAGCAGGCTGCCCCAGCCATATAAGTTACTTGCAGACTTCGATTTTGACTTTCAGCCCAAACTAAATCGAAAACTGGTTATGGACCTTGCTTGTTTGGGGTTTATTCAACGTGATGAATCGATCCTTTTTATAGGATATAATGGAACAGGCAAATCACATATTGCCCAAAGCATTGCTTTAACTGCATGCCAGACTGGATATAAAACCTTAAATAAACAAAAGGCACTGACTAAGGTTGGTGCCTTTTTTAATGGTAACAATATCGTCCGATTTGAACAGGAATCACCGTCCATTTTGGAAACAATAATATACATATGGGTTATAAACACTGAAATATGTTCCTGTTTTCAATTGAAAAACGAACATGAAAATCTTCACCGGAATCTCTCTCTTTACTACAGCCTGGACACCTTGTCATTCCTTCAACTCAGTAAGGTGGTAGTGCTATGTCTTGTTTGGGGGTAAGGTTCAGTAACCTTGTTATAACGATTTACCATTAACCAATTAAAACATTTTAGAATGAGCGAAGTTAAATTAATAAGAACAAGCGTACCTGCCTTAGATAAAATATTGGGACAAAAATTTAATGTTTTGGATGATGGCTTTATCCGTGTTATTGATTATATGGGTTCCGATGAATCAATTGTTCAAGCTGCCAGGGTTTCATATGGTAAAGGAACCAAAAAAATAAATGAAGACAGAGGGCTAATACGTTATCTCATGCGTCATATGCACACATCACCCTTTGAAATGTGTGAGATCAAATTACATGTTCGTGTACCCATGGACTGTTGGAGGCAATGGATTAGGCACAGAACAGCCAATGTAAACGAATATTCAACAAGATATTCGGTCGCTATTGACTCTATGCAGAGGACTAAAAAGAATGAATGGAGAAAACAATCAGCAACAAACAAACAAGGTAGCGGTGAATTTTTAGATGAAACTATTGGAACGATTTTATCAAAGAAAGAAAAGCTCATTCATCAACAAATCAGAGAAATATATAATGAAAGAATTGATAACTATGTAGCAAAAGAGCAAGCGAGAAAAGACCTTACACTTTCAACCTATACAGAAGCATACTGGAAGATTGATTTACATAATTTGTTTCATTTTTTAGCATTACGAATGGACAGTCATGCACAAATCGAAATTCGTAGCTATGCTAATATTATTGGTAACGAAATTGTTAGCAAATGGTGTCCTATGGCATGGGATGCTTTTAAAGCATACCGATTAAACTCAATTAGGTTATCAGAAGTTGAAACTATTGTTCTGAAACATTTCATTAATCAAAAGCCAGAAGAAGCAAAAACATTTTTGCTTTCTCAAAATATGCTTACTATTAATGATGGTAATATAAAACGAAGCAAAGAAGTAATAGAAATAGAAAGTAAATTAAGATCGGAAGAGCGTCGTGTAGGGAAAGAGTGTAGATCTCGGTGGTCGCCGTATCATTAAAAAAAAAAACAAAAAA
>CAJVYT010000209.1 GCA_913009765.1 uncultured candidate division Zixibacteria bacterium | reverse complement strand
GGAAAACTTGGACTTATAGACAGTGCTTTAAAAAAGACTCAAGAACTGAAAGATAAGGGTTTCTATGTTTCTAATAAACTGCTTGCTGATCTCTCAAAACGCAAGGTTTAAGAAATCCACATCTTAGGATCCCATCCATAAACGAAAACTCATAATAAAAATGAGGCATATGGGGCAGGCACCGACAAAGGACAAATACGAACAGTGTTAAAGTCAACATTATATTACTTGTTAGCAGTGGGAAATAAGATGTCGCAAAAAATCAGATCAAATGAGAAAGGCTTTCATAAGCTCGGCAACATCAGTTTCGGGACGAATCTTCGACTTTAAAAAATACCGCCAAGCCGCTATACGAGTTGTAGAAATTATGGGTGACAAACCGATCATGAGTGAAGATTTTGGCGCACGCCCTTAGGCCTTGGCAATAGCCATAACTACCGGAGAAGATATCTCTGTCGTTAGGATATGAAAATAGACGGACAGGTGGATTTATTTGAAATGCTTTTGGAGGGGGGTAATAGATGAAGAAAATAAAGAAATTCAAAAAGACTAAAAAAAAGCGGTTCATAATAGCCCTTGATGAGGAGATCGACGGAAAGGTAAACGACGCGCTGGGTATGGTTGAAAAGGGCTTCATTGATAAAGGGGCTGTCATCATTGAAGGGTTGATGACACGCTATCCTGATTATCATACCGTACATTTTGGAATGGGCATTATGCATGCCTTCAGGAAACAGTACGATGAGGCGATAAAATGCTTTAAGAGGGCATTGGATATATTCCCCTATTTTCTGGATGCTCAATTTAATCTTGCAGTCTCATATCAAAAAAAGCTTGACCTCGGCAATGCTATAAAGGCGTATCAAAAGGTTATAGAGATCGGCTCCGGCGATGACGATTTAGTAAGACATGCAAAGGACTTTCTTGCCGGTACGGAGGAGAACATCAGGAAGGAACAGGGAATTGGACTGAAGGCGTTTCTCAGGGGCATGGACATTTTCGAGAAGGCCTGTGGCTATATGGAAAAAGAGAAATGGGAAAAGGCGATAACATGCTTTAAGGACTGCCTGAATATTGTAGAAAATCACTATCAGTCTTATGGCAATATGGGGATCTGTTACGCCAAGTTAGGACAAAGGGCACAGGCAATATCTGCATTAGACAGGGCGATTGAGATAAACCCGGGCTATGAACCCGCCATTGTCAACCGGAAAATGATTGCCGGTCTTAGGGCTGATGAAAAGATTCCGGACGGCCCTGTAGAGACTATTGATTACAGCAAGGATTATGCTGCAAAAAAAAATCGTATATAGCCGAAGTAATTGATTCAATCAGGAGAAAATGAATCGAAGGATACCCCTGCTTTTGATTCTTATTATTAGGGATATACGATTTTTACTAATGCTTCTATCTCAAAGTTGTCTTAACAATGTAACCGGTTGTAATGGCTAATCCAAAACTTAATAAAGAACCTATATAGTATATATTCAGTTTCTTCTCTGTTCCTGGGGTCTCTGATTTCACCGAAACGAAAAATTGATTTAGCTGCAAGTAAAAAACCGATTGCTTCCATATATCCACCTAACATGAAAGAATAAGTCAGAAATCTTTCCAGTGAACCTATCCACAAACCGGCTTTTTCCAATCCGCGTTTCTCCTTTTCTTCAAATTTATCCTGAAAAGGTTTCAACATATGTCTTAGAAAGTATCCGCTTGGCCATAAAACAAATAAATAGCCAAGAATAATAATTAATATTTTTTGCGAGTTCCATACCCCATGCAGTAGGGAAGCAATAAAATTGATATTTTCATGTGATATGGAAACCCATATAGCAATAATCACAAATAAATGAGCAAACTGGTCAAGGAGGAAAAACTTAATGTTATCCTTATAGTTGGTTTTAATGCCGTCAATAATCAAATGAGAAACGAAGATTAGGGGAAGAATCAGAGTGCCTGCAACCTGGAAGAAGGAAAGTATGCAAAGATAGACAAAAGCTCACTTGCTCATCCACGAGTGAAAGAACAGAGAGAACCTATTTATAATGAAGAAGAATATTATTATAGTTTAAGATAGTCGCCTCCTTAAATAAACTACCCCGCTGCTGTCTGTGTCTGTAGGATAAAATTTTTAATTATGACATATGTGGTCAATTGTAAAGAATTGACCACATATACAGTCCTACAAAACATTGAAAACGGCACGCCCTCAGCGTCAAGTTCAGCGCCTTGTTCGAGATCCACACAGTTTTAATCTTGCAGGTACACTGCAGAAGTTTCAAAGGCTTCCTCCGGTGTGCCGTGGAAACTGCCGTTGTTGAAAATACAAGGTTCATACTTTTCATGACTATAAGTGTAAAATGCCATAGACCAGCGATTTTCATTTCCAAAGTAACGTAAGCGACATAAGTGAGTGGGGATATTTCGCAGCCTTTCAATATGTTCCTCACGGGATTCGCCATATACTGAGGCGTTAAAATCAGGAAGAACGCAGGGCTCTGTATATGCATCAATATAACATAGTTGTCCGCGAAAACGAACCTCGATGCGAGTATACTTTCCTGCATAATGCTTCTCTGCATATTTCATTATACGACTCCGCGTCCGGTCTCTCACAGTTTGTGGTATCTTAACGCCTCCGGAGTGTGGATCATAAACCCATGTTTTTCTCATCGATATATATCTTTAATTTTGCCAAGCTTTTTCTCCAGGGGTGACTCTACAATTTTTTTTGCTGTGGCAGTTTTTTTAAGGGCATTTCGCCAATCCTGATCGATTTCGGATTTGTGTTCGTAGTAATATGAAAGCGCATCATGTATCTGCGACAGGTTAAGATGCGGGAGAGCAACAATTATGTCTTCAGGGGACATCCCTATAACTTCATATCTGATAGCCACATCCAGTAATTTGATTCCCGTACCGGCAATTATCGGCACACCGCCCCTGATTTTTTTATCAGTTGTAATATAAGGATGTTGTTTAACCTGCTTAGCTGCTATAGCCATATATTCACCTCCTGAATTAACTTATTCTAAATAAAAATAGCTTCTTTAGCAACAAAACCACGTCAAAGCCGGTAGAAAACTGTAACCGATTTTTTCTGGAATTGTAACATTGCTGTAATATTCAGATGATTTAATTTAAACGGGATGCTTTGGTCAAGAAAGGCTGAGAGACAGGGGACCGTCAAGCGGTTATCGGTGGGGTCGCATCTTTCCAAGCTGTCCGAGAATACAAGACAGCAGGGAGATATGATATAATTCTATGTCAATGGAGTCATTACCGCAGGATAGCAAAAGCCAGGCAGAACTATTTTCTGAATCAATTTATTCAACATTAACCCCTTCCCCTTCGATCAATAACATATCTGCAAATAAACAACACAGGAGAGTCAACCATATGTCGAAATTCAAACCGTTTCATGAATTTCAGAAACCGCTGGTAGGGATTAGTCACGAAGCATTTCTGGATTATATAGAGACAGTAATACCGGCTGATCATCTATGCAGATTGGTAAAAGAGGTAGTATTCTCATTAGATACAGAGGCAATAGAAGCGAAGTATTCATTTAAAGGACAAAAGACATATCATCCGAAGCTGATGTTAAGTTTATTATTTTATGGTTATGCCACTGGGGTACGCAGCAGCCGGAAATTAGAGGAAGAATGCATAAGTGATCAAATATACACATATTTAATGCAGTGCTACAATCCGGATCATCGAACAATCAGTGATTTTCGCAAGAACAATACAGAAGAGATCGAGGAATATTTTGTAGACATAATAAGGATATTGAACGAATTGGGGTGCAGCCGGGTTGGGAAGATACACATAGATGGAACAAAGATAAGAAGCAATGCCACAGGAAAGAGAAGTAAAGATCAAAAAGGGCATGAGAAATGGTTATCAGAGATAACAGAAGAAATAGACAAAATAATAAAGGAAGCGGAAGCAATAGATAAGCAGGAAGATGAGAGTTGCGAAACGGCAGAGGACCAGAAAGAAATAATGAAGAAACTAACAAACCGTAAATACCTGAAGAGAAAGATAGAAGAAGCATTAAAAATACTCAAAGAAGAAGACAGGAAAAAGATAAACCTTACGGAGAAGGATGCCAACCATATGAAAGCAGGAGGCAGCAAAGACGTAAGACCATCGTACAACTGTCAGGCAGCAGTAACTGATGAGGGGATAATAGTAGCAGCGGAAGCAGTAACAGAAGCAAATGATCGGAACCAACTGAAACCGGTGATAGAACAAACAGAGGCAAACACCAACGAGACAGTAGAGGAAGTAGCCGCTGACAGTGGATATGGAAGCTATACAAACTATGAATATCTTGATCAAAAAGAAATAGACGGGTATGTTCCGGATAATAATTTTCGTCAGTATATAAAAGGAAAATACGAGAAGGAAGAAAACCGTTATCACTACAGCAACTTCAAATATGATGAATCAACAGACAGTTATATTTGTCCGGAAGGGAAGCCGGTAATATATTGGAAAACGCGAAAGAACAAGACCCAAAAACGTCAATGGAACCATAAAGTATACCGGGGCAGAGAATGTAGAGAATGCACAAAACGGTCATTATGTACCAAATCGAAAGCACGGGAATTATTGATTGATATCAGAGAACCCCTTCTGCAGAAGATGAGAGATAAACTGAGCAGCGAAGAAGGGAAGAAAAAATATTTTAAGCGACAATACACTATTGAGCCTATCTTTGGGCATTTAAAGTTTAACCTGGGGTATCGAAACTTTTTGCTGCGAGGGATAGAAAAAGTAAAGGCAGAGTTTAAGCTTATGTGTATTGGATGGAATTTAAAGAAGATGTTGAAAATGGGAATAATGCCGGAGATGATATAAATGATATAGCCCTGAAAAGCTAAGATTAATGATACTGTCAATAGATATTATGGATAAAAGATGGAATTATTTTTTCAGATAGAATATTGATATATTTTCAGGGGGAATAAATAACATTATTGAGATTACAGATTATGTTACTGCTTTCTGTGAAAACAATTCTCGGACAGCCTGTTTATCCGTGACAAATGTTGAGTGATTAATTCACAACAGATGAGGATACCAAATAACTTAAATTCCATCCGGGAAAGTGGGCGTTTTTTTGTGATATATTATATATGAATGTTACTGACGCAAAAAAATATTTCTTATTATATACTATAACGTGTCTATGAATACTAACGAGAAAGGGCTTTTCTGTGTCTGAGTCTACTCCTCTTCCAAGCTATAAAGCTCCCCCTGTTAACGAAGTTGTTTGCGGTATGAGGTTTTATCCATCTGATAAGTTTAATGTTTCCCATTTCGGTTCTTTATGGGAAAAGTTCCGCTCAGATTATCCTATTATCAAGCATGTTCCACCTTTAGGGTCAGCTACAGGTGAATTTGCAGCAGACCCGGCAACGGGTATGCCACTCCCAAGAACGTGGTTTATAAATAACTCGGATGACCAATTAATACAATTTCAATTAGATCGTTTTTATTTCAACTGGAGACACAAAGAAGGTGCATACCCTCGATATCCATATGTCATTAAACAATTTGAAAAAACAATGGATACTATTGAAGGCTTTTTTGAGGAGTTTAAGATAGGTAAGCTTAATCCAATAGAATATGAACTTAGCTATATTAACCATTTTGAAAAAAATAGAGAGTGGGATGAAATTGATGACCTCTCCAAAATATTAACTGATTTTATTTGGAACAAAAGAACTGGCCGTTTTTTGTCGATTCCCAGCAAGATTTCATGGCAAACAGAATTTGAATTGCCGGATAAGAAGGGACACCTTTTTGTTAATCTGAAAAGCGCGCTACGAACAGATGATAACGTTCCTCTATTTATTTTAGAATTAGTTGCTCGTGGAAAAGGCAACTCAACAGATAAAAAGACTGTTCGTGAATGGTATGACATAGCACATGAATGGATAGTTAATGGATTTACTGATTTAACATCTTCCGAAGCTCATAAAATGTGGAAACGAATTAAATGATAGTTGTTGAGCGAGATAGACCGCCAAAAGGCAATAAAACATATTGTACCGATTATATTGATGAGGATTTTATAACTCGTCAATCTTCTGGAGCATGGTATGAACAAGATACCTTGGAACAATCCATTAGCGCCCCACGTCCTGCAGGCTCTATAAATCCTTCGTCTTTAATTCAAGATGTTGCAGGTCAAGCATTGCTTCAGGTTTGGAGTGAGGAAAGAGGGTCTTTTACACAGGTAGACTTGCTTGATGATAAAGATGAAGAAGTAAATGAATTAATACGTTGGATTAGAGCATTTACATTTATTCCATCCAGGGTAAATATTTCCAAAAGACTTCAGATATTATTCAATGATGCAAAAGAAGAAGACCCTTTCCATGTGGGGATAGAAGTAGAGTCTCTTAGGACTTTTTATAGTTTTCTGCAATTACATAACAATCTTAAATATCCGGCAATTACCTTAACTCCTGACAACAACATTTATGCTTCCTGGAGGGGTGAAGAGGGAAGACTGTTTAGTGTGCTTTATTTGCCAAATGGTAACGTTCGCTTTGTGAGATTTGTTCAAAACAGTAAGCATCCGGAGCTTAAGATTAGAGTTTCAGGATTAACTACTGTGGACATGCTTATGGAAACGGCATCTCCTAATAATGAGTTGAATTGGATTCAGAATGAACGGGGATAAGATTCCCGACAGTGATCACATTACAAGGCTTTGTATGCCTAAGTGTGTTGATGAGCAAGGAAATATCCAGGCATCGGCCTTTCGGTTAAGAAGTGAAGAAGAAAGTCTTTCCGTAAATTGGGTCGAATTCTTAGATTGCCCCAGTGGAGAAAAAATTCAAAGAATTCGAGAAACATTACGGGCGAAGTTAAATATAGGAGCGAAAGCAAAAATTGCTCTTTTGAATGTTGGTGAGACCTACCAAAAAGTGTTAACTGAAAGCGAAGACAGAAGAAACCTTGAAATTCTTCATGATCCTTCGCCAATTGACCCTTCTCACAGTGGAATTTATAATCTGAGATATACAGATGACATAATGATTTCTGAGTTGATACTTGAAACAGTCTTAAATACCTATCCTGCTATTTAAGTGAATCCGGTTTGGTTTTATATTGCTGGATTGCTTCAGATTGCCTGATTCAAAATCTTTATCATCAAGTCCGTGGTGTCTATAATAGAAAATTGCAGCTTTTAGTCACTAAAATCAATCCCAGGGCAAAGGAGCGAAGGCGCCCAAGCTTGCCTCTATTTAAGCTGTCTTCCATATTGACAAAAGCAGTTAATTGTTCCATAATGAAATCATATTGGAACCATTTTGGAGGAGCAATGGCAACTGTAACACTTAAAAACATCCCGGATGAATTATATGATCAAATCAGGCAGT
>CAJVYT010000208.1 GCA_913009765.1 uncultured candidate division Zixibacteria bacterium | reverse complement strand
AAGGACTTGAGGAGACGCTTACGATTCACAAGCTTGGTGTTACAGGGCTTCTGAGGAAAACCCTGACAACGACAAATCCCATTGAGTCCTGCTTTTCCGTGGCCCGAACTATAACGGGAAGGGTCAAGAGATGGAGATCAGGGGACATGGTGCAGAGGTGGGCAGTGGCAGCTTTGCTGAGGGCAGAGAAAAAATTCAATCGAGTGAAGGGATATAGAGGTATTCCTCAGTTCGTTTATGCCCTTAACAGGAAATATCTTGAAAAAAAGGAGGAGGCTGCGTAAAATAGGTGCTACGGGGCCTTCCTATTTCAACTAAAGATGGGACAACATCCAAAATGTTGGTTATATGTAATGGCATGATAAGGGCAGGTTCTACTCTTCAATATAATATAGTTCGAACGTTAATAGAAAAATTACGACTCGGTGATGCCCATGGTTATTATGATAATGAGATTTATAAGTTTCCTGAAAGTCTATTCATCGAATGGTTGAATGATGAATCTTTACATGTCATTAAGATGCACGATTTGCATTCCAAAACTTTCAATAACAAGAACAATCCACGGTTGAAAATTTGTTATATTTATAGAGACATTAGAGATGTAGCAGTTTCAATTAAAAATAAATGGGGTAGTGAAGAAGAAAATCTTCTTGCAATGTTAGATAAGGCGGTTAATATCTATTATGATATAAAAAAATTTCCAGATGTCCTCTGGCAGAAGTATGAGGATATGAAAGGTAATCTTCCCCAGGCTGTAAAAGAAATAGCTACGTTCTTGGATATAAATATAGAAGAAGAAGTTATTAACACAGTAGCAAGAGACTGTTCCTTAGAAAATATGGAAAAAATCTCTAAGTCCATGAAACTCATCTTTATAGAAAAGCTGCTAATCTTTATGAGATTGCTAATGCCGCAGAAATTAAGGTCTTTACTAAGCAAAAGTACAGTTTTAAGAAGAAAAGTTGCTGTTTATGATAAGCGTACTCTCATACATCCTGGTCATATTTCGGAAAATGCTGGCACAATTGGTGTATGGCAAAGTGCTTTAAATAAGCATGAAATATATACTATAACAAAGCGCTACAAAACGTGGTTGCTTGAAACTGGATATTTAATAGAAGACAGGGAATGAAAAGAAAGTACTTAAATAACTTTTTTAACAATGTTAAGCTGGCTCAAGAACGAAAATCGATAAATTATTAAAGCGTCCAGCAAACCTACTACAATCGCAGTTACTGCAATATATTGCACATGCCCTAAATTAAAGTTTTAAGGTCCGAACAGAATTATTCTGGGGTGAAACAAATGATAGTAAATAATTCCTGAAGTTGTAGATCTTCACCTTTTTCGATACGGATGATTTGAGGACGGTTTAAAACGGATGGTGATCGAATTTTTAAAAGCTGGCATGAACTTGTCGATATAGAGCGCATTTCGGTTATTACAATTTGTTTGGTTGATTTCTTGTTATAAGCCAAATACCGTAATACAATTATTCAATCACATAGTTTGAAAGATTACTATGAATACGACAACACACTTTCTTCCTGAATAAATAATGCAAAAACGACAGGTTCTCATAAACGCCTTTATGTCTATAGTGCAGAGTATAGTAATTGGGGCTGTTCTATTCATATTATACAAGTTTCTTCTGAAAACCATAGGCGTAAAGCAGTTGGGAATCTGGTCACTGATACTGGCTACCACCTCTATAGCTCAGATTGCAAATTTTGGTCTCTCAGGTAGTGTTGTAAAATTTGTGGCAAAATATCTTGCCCGTAATGAGGCTGAGAAAGTCTCGGATGTGATTCAGACTGCTGTAATTTCATTAGGCATATTTATCGGATTAGCTTTGTTGCTAAGCTATCCGTTGATCAAGAAAGTTCTTGCTATAGTCGTTCCAGGGGATTCCCTGCTGCTCGCTGTCGGTATATTACCCTATGCCTTGGGATCACTCTGGCTAATGATGATCTTCTCAGTATTTCAGGCAGGACTGGACGGCTATCAACGCATAGATCTGCGGAGTCTGATTTTAATGATAAGTGCAGTATTAAACCTCATTTTATGTTTTATTTTAGCGCCTCCTTATGGATTAATGGGAGTTGCGTACGCCAGGGTAATCCAGATGACTGTAACGCTTCTAATTGGATGGGTTCTGCTAAAGAGGTATGTTAGACTACCTATCATACCTTACAGGTGGAACAGGCAATTATTTAGAGAAATAATTGGCTATGGCATAAACTTTCAAATAATATCAATTACTCAGATGTTTTGTGACCCTGTAACAAAAGCTCTTTTAAGTAAATTCGGTGGGCTCTCAATGGTTGGCTATTATGAAATGGCAAATAGGATGATACTTCAATTTAGGTCTATTATTGTTTCAGCTAATCAGGTGCTTGTCCCAGCCATTGCAGATTTAAAAGAAAGAATCCCCCAAAAAATAAACTCTGTTTATCTCACATCCTACAGATTGCTTTTTTATCTTTCCTTGCCGTTATTTTCGTTAATAATCGTATCTTTGCCTTTGATATCTCAAGTATGGATAGGTCATTTTGAAAAAACATTTGTAATTTGTGGAATATTACTTGGAGTTAGTAGGTTTATGAATATGTTAAATGCTCCTTCTTATTTTGCATACTTAGGAATTGGAGAACTTCGCTGGAATGTGCTCAGTCATGTTTCCATAGTAATATTGAATCTCGTGTCTGGGTTTTTACTGGGTCTTTATTTCGGAGGGACAGGCGTGGTTATAGCTTGGGCTACATCGCTTGCTTTGGGAAGCAGTGTAATTTATATATCATATCACATAAAAAATAGAATTCCCTTGATTGAATTGCTTCCAAAGGCAAGTAGGTTAATTAGCGCAGTGTGTTTAATTGGCGTATTATCCACTCTTTTAATTCAGCATAAACTCAATCATGCCTCTGATGCGATAGCACTAAACAGCATAATTCTCTTTGCATTTTCAGTAATTGTTTTTATACCTCTCTGGCTCCACCCTATGCGAAAGCGTCTGGTTGGATGGGTTAGCAGTGATTTGCTAAATAGAAAGGCAGGACTTTGAGCAACTGGAAATTGCTAAATGAAAATCAAGCGTATCAAATTTCATCAAATATCTCAACTCAGCCCTCAAACGCAACTAACGCTATGAACGCAACTAACTAATCCATGGAACCTGTCGGATATCCAGTCTATTTTCTTTATCTGATTTTATTAATCGGAATACCCTTGGCCTTTTTTAGACCGTTCAAGGCCTTCCTAATGGTGGTTTTTTTGACTGCTGCAGCCAATGCCGATGCCTTTACATATACGCGCACGCCTTTTTTAGGTCCCTACTTCAATGCAAATGACGCATGTCTCCTGATTGCCCTGTCGGCTATGATAGCTTATGAAGTTATGCCGAAGGTGGTAGGAAAATATAATGTCAAGAATAAAAACACAATCATAGGCCCTGCCAAGTGGTTAATATTAGTCCTGTTGATAGGTTTTGTGCAGTCCTGGTTTGTTATGGGCTGGACTTATGAACTGCTGCGAGCACTGCGTTGGGCTATAACACTGCCTGTTTATTTCATTATTGCAGCGACACTGGTAGATAAAAAAGATAAGGTTAAGCCATTACTGCTTGCTTTATTCCTGGGTTCCTTAGTCTCAGTATTTGAGCATTTCTTTTTTGTTCAGTCTCGTATGTCATTGTATCAGTTGTCTGGGAATATCGGGCAGTTTCGCACTATTGCATTCCGCAGCCCCGGATTATGGCTTTTGCTTGCAGGATTAATTTGGTTGCCGGAAGCCAGATTCCTGAAACGGCCCGTATTGATAGGAGCGGGGGTGCTTTTTGCTGTAAGCACTATCCTTAATCAGACACGTTCTATATGGATTTCATCCATCGCTGTTTTACCCGTCACTTTTCTGCTTTTTAGACAAAAAAAAATAATTGTAAAGGCCGTTGTGCTTCCATTTGTATTATTGTTGCTCTATGGGGGGATATCGCTTACAATGCATTATACAACTCCGGAAATCAGTCCGGGTGACATTATAGTGCCGAGATTTAAGATCTTATTTCAGGGAGATATGATAAATGAAAACACTATAACACGTCGATTGGATTTCGAGAGAGAAATGGAAGAATGGAGCCAGGGTACACTTATTTTGGGTCGTGGGTTAGCATACTTTACTCCATATAGCCATAGAGATATTTCCGGAAGGTTGACTGTTGCCTGGGGGCATCTTGGTCATGTCACTACATTGGCTCAACTGGGTTTGATAGGGCTTTTTATTTATTCAATTTATTTTCCATTAACCGTTGTTCAGGCCTCAAGAAGACTCTGGCAGGAGGCATCTGACGAGGTGAAATTCCTGGGACTTTTTGCGGGATTAACTATGATCTGGTTCTGGATCTGTTTCTTTATGAGTGACAGTTTTTTGGGTCAGCATGCAGCCGCTGGAATCATTTTTGGTGCAGCCTGGCGACAGGCAATGCTTTGGAAGACAGATAAGGCGGCAGAAAGAAAGAGTCAGCCCGATGGAATTCTCCGACGACTTGTTCCACGTCGTATTGTGTGGTAATAAGTGAAGATAGAGGATATAAATATGAGCAATCTCCCAAAAATTACCATCGTTACCCCTTCGTATAATCAGGGGAAATTCTTGCGTGAGACGATTGAGTCAGTCCTGAACCAGGACTATCCCAATCTTGAATATTTCATTGTCGATGGTGGTAGTACAGACAATAGTGTAGATATTATTCGTGAATATGAGGATCGAATTGATTGGTGGGTAAGTGAGAAGGACAAAGGACAGTCTGATGCTATCAACAAGGGATTTAAAAGGGCAACTGGCGAACTCCTTTGTTGGGTTAACAGCGATGATGTGCTATTTCCAGGTTGTTTACAAGTAGTTGCCGATCGTTATATAAAAAATGGAATGCCGGATTTGATCCATGCAAATTGTGTATATATAGATCAGGATGGCAGAATAAACAAAATGATTAGAGTTCCCAGACAAACCAGATTTTTCATGTTTCGCGGTATTTGGTCTGCTCCTGCTCCGTCAGTTTTCTTTAGCGCATCCTTGTTCCGAGATGTGGGTTACTTAAATCCAGAATATCATCTTAGTATGGATTTGGATATCTGGGTGCGGATGATGAAAGCAGGAGGGGGAGTCTTATATGTTCCTCAATATTTAGGTGCATTCCGTTGGCACGATACTTCTAAATCAGCAATTTCAATAAGCTCTAAAAAGTTCAAGAATGAAGGAAATCCGGAAACGAAAAGGATTCTGGAGTCTGCCTTGCCAGGTTTAACAGTAGGTCGTAGACTTGTGTGGTGTAAGGTTTGGAAGCTCTATCGACTAATAAATCTTAATTATCCATATTCTTTCATTGAATCCATGCGATTCAAGGGAAAGCATTGGAAAGAAGTTTTCGATAAGAATGGTCAGCTATGATATGCCAAAAAGAGAGAATAAAGAGGATAGCATCCTTTGTAGTTCCATTATTTCGTCTTTAATTTACATTTCAAGTAATGAACTCATAAGGCTCTAAATAACTACAATGGACCCAGAAAGTCGGACAGTATGATAAGTTACATTTGAGGCGGAAAATGAAGGCAAGATATACCAGCAATTCCCGGACGGCCCGGAAATGCAGAAATAGTGTGGTTTGTTAGAATGTCTTTCGTAAACTCTTTAAAATATCAACTGTGAAATTAAAATTTTCCTTGACATATCAATGAGATAGCGATTTTTGTCTTTTTGTAAAAAAACAACAACTTACAAGGATGCGACCATGTCAAACCATCTTAAAACAATTGTGAAGGCACACAAAAAAGAAATCGCACGGAGCAAAGACATCAGGCTGCGTAAACACCTGAGTGCCGATGCTCTGTTTGCAGCCATGAAAACCGGTTTTGCAAAAAACGAAGATCATCGGCCAGGGGTTTGTAATGCTCGATTCGATTATTGGTTTACCTATCTATGCGAGGATAACGAGCATCAATATTATAGCCACTTAAATGATACTATAAAATTTAAATATCATTTATTAGAAGAATTGAACTCAGCAAAAAGCATAAAAGATATTCTGTGGTTATTAAGGGATAGTACGCGTTTTTTTATTTATAGAATTAATAGAAAGAGACCTCTATTGAAAGACCCTATAGCGCTATTTTCTGCAGAATGGCTTGCCCGAAGATTTAACATGGATGTAATAGTTTTGATAAGACACCCTGCTGCATTTGTAGGAAGTTTAAAAAAGGCGAATTGGCCGCACCCCTTCACTCATTTTTTGCAACAGCCTCTTTTAATGGAACATCACCTTAGTGAATTTGAACATTAAAGGAGGGGATAAAACCTGAGATGCCAAGTAGATTTTGCTAACTGAAAAGAACTCCTAAGTGGTTGCTATTATCTATCAAACAGGATGAGGAATGTGCAGGGATATTAGAAATATTTACAGGTCATCAGAAAATTTGGACTGTGATAAATGAACATTGCTATTAATACCCTATCGGTTACTCCTCAGAGAGGCGGAGCAAAAACATATCTTGTAAATCTTGTTAGGAGTTTAGCAAAAATAGACAATGGCAACATCTACTATCTCCTGGTGAGTCCGATTAATGAGTCTCTGTTTGATATTAAACAGGAAAATTTCAAGAAAATATGCCTGCCACTTTACTCGGATAATATAATTTTAAGAGCTCTGATAGAGCAATTTCTGCTGTTTTTTTATATTAAAAAACATAATATTGACGTCTTATTTTCACCTGGAAATTTTGCGACCCTTTTTTCTGGATGCAAACAGATTTTAGTTATACAAGGCCCTTTGACAGTTAGAGAAATTAGGGGGAAATATGCTCCTAATGAGATTTCATGGATACGTATGCTTTATTATGATGTAATGTTGCCTATTTCTGTTAAAAAAGCAGATAAGATAATAGCTGTATCTAATGATATTCAAAAAAACCTTTTAAAACAAATTAATATTCCAGGACAGAAGATTCTGGTGATACATGAAGGTATTGACTCAGCTTTTATTGAAAATAGAAAGAACTCTGAGTGTAAATCAAGTTTTCAGAAACCTCATATCCTTTTTATAAGCACGTTATTTAAATATAAAAATGCTGATAAACTTTTGAAAGCATTTGTTAGGTTGAAAAACGAAAAAAGAATTCCCCATTCACTGGTGATTGTTGGGCGTGACCCTAAAGGTGAGACGGAAAAACTAAAAAAGATTGCAGAACGGGAACAATTATCAGAACAGGTGATATTTGCAGGAGCGCTGCCACATAACGAAATTGCAGCAGTTTATGAAAATGCGGATGTGTTCATATATCCATCCTGTGTGGAATCTTTTGGTTTGCCTGTTCTGGAAGCAATGGCTTGCGGCACTCCTGTTATAGCTTCAAACAGAATGT
>CAJVYT010000207.1 GCA_913009765.1 uncultured candidate division Zixibacteria bacterium | reverse complement strand
GGTTCTGTATATTGATTGGTTGCAGTGTAGTGAGTCTCTCTCTTTAGTTTTTTATATTTTTTTTTTTTTCTGTTTTGTTTTTTTTGTTTTCTGTTTTTTTTTTTTTTTTAATGATACGGCGACCACCGAGATCTACACTCTTTCCCTACACGACGCTCTTCCGATCTTCAGTTTGGTTTGGCCTCTAACGATATAGCTAACCGGCGCGATGCTTTTTCGCGTCCGTGTTAAGCGCCTTGTTAGCCACAATGTCATGCAGGCCTCCTGAAACATATTTATGTAAGACACTAGAAACTAATGTTTGATAAGGAATACCTTCTTCAAGCGCACGTCTTTGTAATGATTCAAGATCACGACTAGAAATTCTAATGTTAATACGCTTGTCTTTTTTAAATGTTTCTTCAGCGGTAGCTTGTAACATTTTTCTACGTTTAGAAGTGAGAATAGATTTGAATTGCCCCGCTTCAAAATCGTCAAGGATTTGTTTCTCTTCTTTGCTTAATTTAATGTCATTCATGATGATGCTCCTAAGTACAGTTTTGTCGCCTTTCTGCTCGGAATAACAGTTTTTAAAAATATTTCTTTCTTGTCTTCTACGTAGGGTACGAGATAAACATAATCATCTATATTTATAACAAATACTCGCTGATTAGGGTATTTCTCACTATTTGGGTGTTGAATATCATCGAGTAGGTTATCTTGTTGTAAATAGAAGACAATGTCCTCAAATGAAATACCACGTTCAGAGATAAGCTGTTGATTTTTAGTGGAATTCCAATTAATTGGTTTCATATATTAAAGTATAGCACATATGTGTGCCTATTGGCATCGCTGGAGGGTGATTTTATTGGCTAACGACCTCATCAGCTGCTGGCAAAAGTGGCGCGCATTTTTGCGACAGCAAAAATCGCGACACTTTTGGCAGTCTGCTGGATGTGCTTGTTAGCCGTTAATTAGCGCATACCAATTGGATGCTTACTGGCTGTAATTTTCCTAATATTTTCTTTTGCATTTTTAATTCCGTACTTATTTCCTGCTGAATCAACTATACGGAGATCAATAATATTAAAGAATTCACTTTGTTCGAGTGGGTCACAAACCATAATCCCATCATATTTCCCAAATCGGTGTTCATAAAATTCACCTTCTTCTAGTTTAATACCTTTATTTTCGTGGTCTATAAATTCCCCGCATGTATGGTTTTCTTCGTACACGCCTTCTATCATGGTGAGGACGATTGGCCTACGTCCAGAATTTACGACTTTAAAATAGAGGCAATAGTACTCGCCGCTTTCTTGGTGCTGATATGCTTGAGATTCTGTTATTAAGTTAGATCTATCACGAAGTACCACATATAAAGAAAGACCGAAGCTAAGGATCGCTAATATTATTGCAGTTATTGAAATGGCTAATTCAGTGGTCATTTTATTTTACGGCTAACGTCTAGCTTAACCAGCAGGCGCGTTTTTTGCGCCTGTCTGAGTTGAAGCGTTTGTTAGGCCATTCTGTGTTATCGCTTTTTTTGAATTGCCACATCAACAAGATCCTCGTGTGTAAATCCAGGAGGCTCTGTTCCTAAATACTCAAAAAGCAGCCTCGCACAGTCTTGCTTGATAAATACAAAGATTTTGTGCATATCATCATATGATGGGTGCACTGTCTCATCTACAGCGAACATATCCGCAAGCTTTTTGAGTTCTTTGTATTTACCAGCCCGAATGACACCTTTCGAATGAAGGATGACATTTCTTACAATTCGAAGATCACCCATGATATCAGAGTAAATAGCATTGGTTTCTTTGTTGACGGAAGCTGCTAAGCGTGGACGTATTTCATCTTCCCAGTAGGTGAACAAGAAAACCAATATAGCCTGAGAGTGTTGTCGCTCATTTGAGCCATGCGGTGAATTTGCTTGGACATAATCTTTAGCTCGAATAATTCGATTATGAATTATGTCGGGCTGCGTAGGATCCTCGTAGCTAGCCCATACAACAACATTGTTTCCATCCTTATCTTTCTTCGTTCCGCTCGGGCGATTAACGCGGTGGACTTGCCGTTCCACTCTAGTGCGATGCCCCGCAAAGCCTGCAAGAGCATCCATATACACCCCGACTTGTGCATTAACGAAATCAATGTAGCTCCTAATTATCGTGTCGAAATCTTCTTCCATTATTTTCGTGGCTCGTTTGCAGGCCTAACGCCCTCATCAGGGGCAGGCAAAAGGGGCGCGATTTTTTGCGGATGCAAAAATCGTGAACCTTTTGACTGTCCGCTGGATGAACTTGTTATGCACAATTATGGTGTGACCCTCATTTTTATATTAAGTACAAAGTACCCAAACGCATGATCTGGATATCTTGCACTAGACATCAACCCCTTAAAACAGGCGCTCAATGCGTTTGTGGGGAAAATGTAGGAATCATTAATTTCACCATCGCTGTCTATTCGGACAAAATAACTAAAGGCTTGTAGCTTTTTGTCACGTAAATATGATGTGCAATCCCGCATAGCACCGGCCATCATTTTACCGACAGATTGAACAGCCTTTGATTCGTATTCCTTGCCCCCTGGTTTACCCAATATAAAAGTTGATTCCCTCTTTAATTCATCCAGTTTATTTTTTGATAACTGAGAAGGTGATGTATAGAGGTTATTGTATGAGCTTGCAATTTTACGGAAGTCACCAATATATTTAGAAAAATCATTTTTTGTTTTTGAGTTAAACACAAGGTAATTAATTGTATCTACTTCCTTAAAGTAGGCTGCTGCTTCATAATTTCCCCATTGGTCACCAGAAAAGTAGTAAACCTCTGCCCTTTGTCCATTGGGGAGTATTAATGGTGCCTGTTCTTTGCTCGAATAATCTGGACTTCCGCTCACATGAAAATCATTCATCGTATGTTCAATTTGTAACTTAATGGTTGGCACCTCAGTGGTTGATACCGCTCGGCCATAAATAATTACAGGACTGTCAGACCATGTATATCCCCTTGGATAGAAGACCATATATAATCCTTGATTTACTCCACTCTGGTTATCAAGAACCCAATCTGTTGTAGCTGTAACTGCAAATACATGATCTCCACCAAACAACATGCCGCGCCCACCCTCGGTAACGCCAGCTTCAGCAGAAACAGAAATGAGCAATGCAATTACCGTCAGAATTCTCATACTTTCTCTTTGTGCATAACGCCCTCATCAGGGGCTTTCAAAGCTGGCGTGGCTTTTGCGGTTTTTTTGCAAAAGCCACGACAGGTTTGAAAGTCCTCTGGATGAGTTTGTGTGTGCCCGGCATGGGCATGATCTTATGAGGTGAAAGTCCTCTGTACATATTCCAGAAAGGAGACGACCAGTCAACTTTAAAAAGTACTAGCCGATGGCAAGGGCGGAAGGGCGACTGACCGTCTGAAGGGCAGATATATTGCTCCTGCAATATCTGCATTTCCGCCATCCCTGGCGGTCAAGCCTAAGTGCACCAACAGTAGGCGCTTTAGGCGAACCTGTGAGCTGACGGACAGAAATCGCATATAAGGCCGAACCCCTGGGTGAGTGAGTAGAGCCTGCCCCACGAAGTGCTTTGGGTAGAGCCTGCCCCACGAAGTGCTTTGGGTAGAGCCTGCCCCACGAAGTGCCTTGGGCACAACATCACGAAACCCGCCTGGAGAATATGGGGGATGGTAAATGCGGCAGTTGCCTACATGGACGTAGGTAAGGGGCGTGAGCAGGATGCGGAAGCTTTGTGCAGGGAAGGATCATGTTCTTACCCGGGGAGATCTGCCCGACTTTGCGACCACCGCTGGTGGTAGCGCCTCTTGTAGTAATGCAGGAGGTGATTGGGCAGAAGGCAGAAAATTGCTCCTGCATTTTCTGCATACACGCCATCCATGGCGTAATCAGCAGACGGCATACGACCCCAGGGAAGGGGGAGGTAGAGCGACGCAGGAAGCAAAAGCCGAGTAGTGGATTCTTAATTGAAGAAGCGAAGGCCTGAAGCCAAGAGAGAAAGTTTCGCACCATGCTCTATTCTCAGTATGGGCCGACCGGCCCACGTAAGAGTAGATAGGCGCGATGGTGAGTACGGAATTTTCAAAGTAAGTCAAAATGTTTCACCTTGGCTACTTGTCTGACTATGGTCCGATACTCTTGGTAACCGCCCGGTGCGGACCCGCACGCCGGGTGGTGTGGGAGGGAGGGGGATGAAAACCCCCTTCCTATCCCTCTTATGCCAATATTTCATCGCCCAACAAAATATATTAGGCCTTGCCGTGCTGATTAATTTTAATTATTCCCCACAACTCATCAGGAGTGTAAATAGGAAGATCAGTATTCTTGTAATCTTTTGTATTTCTAGTTACAAGACCTTCAACTTCACAGCATTCACCAGAATAGTATTGGACGGCATCTTCAAAATCATCGAACTCTGAATTTATCGATAACTTTAGAACGATTGAATCGACATCAGCAATTTTGAAAAGAGTTAATAATTTTTGTATCTCAATTTTTGCTTGTTTTCTATTTATTGCTTTTGATATTAGGTAATCCAGCGTGGTAATTGTGGTTGCACACAAATAACCATCAATATTTTTATTTTCAACCATTCCAACAAGATTTGCAGATATCTCAACAAATTCTTTTCTATTTAGCAAAACGTCGAGGATGATATTTGTATCGAATAGGATTCTCAAAGGTATTTTTCTTCTAAGTGCTTTTTATAATCATCTTCCTCAATATGCCTGGATTCTAGTATCCCTATTAATGATCTGGTAATGGGTGGAGTTTTTGCTATTTTGTCTTTCCGTGTCAATATTTGAAAATAGTCGGATACAACTTGAGAAAGAGACTTATCATGTTGTTTCGCATACCTTTTTGCTTGTTGAATTAGTGCATTTTCTAATCGAAGCGTTAATTTTGTCTGCATGACGCGAACCTCTTGACGTATATTTGTACTTTAACTATACGTCTTACGGCACTATACGTCAATAAAATAACTACAGCTGATCGGTAGTTTTTTTAGGCATAACGTTTGAGATAACGCGCCACGCTTTTTGTGGTCGCTGTTAATTGACTTGTTATACCTATCTTCGTGATTCAGCCTTACTATAAACTATACCGCGCTCTCTCTTGCCAACAGCGATTATGTATATGACAATTTCTTTATCATTAACTTCATAGACTAAGCGATAACCAACTGAACGTAGTTTTATTTTATATACATCTTTAAACCCTCGCAGCTGGCTAGCTTTATTACGGGGGTTTTGCATTCTTTCTTTCAGCTTGTTTTTAAATTGCTTTTGAATGGGAGGGGCTAATTTTTTCCATTCTTTTAAAGCACTGGGTAGAAATTTGAGTTTATAGCTCATTTATATCCACTTCTATTGCTTTATCCTTTTCACTTGCACGATCGGTGACGATTTGCGCCAGCTCAGAATCTTCTAGTTTGTCCATGAGCCATTCATATGTTTCTGCCGGAATCAGATAAGCAGCGGGTACATTATGGTTAAGAATAGCAATAGGTGAGCCTTCAGCTTCATTTAATAGGGCTGTAGGATTTTTTTTGAGTTCTGAGATACTTGCGGAACAGCTTGAAAGTACTTGTTTCATGGTATGAGCCTGCTTTTTAATTAAAACCTAAATATAGGTCTAAATATAGCTCTTTTTATGGCGATTGGCAAGTGCCTTTATTTGGTTGTTTTTAGGGTATAACGCTTAGTTAAGGGGCGTAGTGAACGGGCGCTTTTTTTGCGTTCTTTGCAAAAAACGCGCGGGTTCACGGAGTCCCACTTGAACTTTTTGTTAGGTTGCGTAATTTTATTGGCAAACGGAATCATACAAATTGACTTGAGATTGTTGTTTGAGGAAATTTTAACAATGCATAGTCAAGAACCTTGATTTTGTTAGATGAGTCGTATCCACAATTAGTATACTTTCTATCTGTCAAATATTCTGGATAGACAAATTTATCCATATTATCGTCTTTAATTAATGGAGTGAGTTTTTCCATAACAATAAACTTTCCAGAATAACTCCAAGAAAATATCTCTGCAAGTTCTCCACTTTCTTTTTTGTATTGATAGATAATTATTTCAGTCCAATTAGGAGCATTACTCTGAATTGTAGAGACTTTCAGAACTTTATTAAGTTCAGGTATTTCATATACGTCCCTACTTGATCCTGAACCAATTTTGTTTATACAGTTGAGCCATAGACTTTCAAAGTCTGAATCAGGTGAATTAGCTTGTGGGATATTTATTGTCATTTAACTTTCCTGAGCTCTGATTAAAAGAACATGCTTCGAGAAACCTAACGTCGCAAATCAGCCGCGCCGCTTTTTGGCGTCGGATGAATTTGCCTTGTTATATCTCACCATTTTGTATTTTCCGAAGAAACTCTTCTCTTTCTTTTGATGACATCATTTCCAATAGCTTCTCTATTTCTACCTTACTTTTGATTTGTTTTCTATCTGATTCGGAATGTAGTATTTCCGATAAGAAATCGAGTGTCACGGAATGGGCTTCGCGAATAACTAAATGATCACGATGTTCATCCACATGAAAAGTATATTTATTATCACCTGGCCTATTGAGATTTTTTAAAGATTTCAGCAATGGCTCTATTGCTCCATAATATATTTTCAGAGAATTGCGGTTCTTGATTGCGATAGCGAGATATGAATGCGGATGATGTTGCTCGACAGCCTCTATGACATCATCAGGAATTCCATGCCAGTCATCAATGCCGCCCAACACCACATACCGATTACCTGATTCATCTTCCAAATAGATATGTCGACGCCCAGGACGTGACAACTTTGAAGCGATATGGCGCTCTATTTCTTCGACAACATGCCGCCTATCTGTATTGTCAAATTTCAGTTTAGATGACATAGAATTTCTCTCATTGAGATATAACGATTTGCTAAGGGGCGCGAGGTACGAGCGTCCCAGTGAGTGCAGCGAACGAACTTGAGCTGCTTGTTAGACCTCATTCTGTTTGCACTTACTACAAGCATAGGTCTGAGTCCCATTATCTACTAATACAATTGGTTTCTCTTTAGTACCGCAGAAAGAGCACCATATTTCCCAGCCCGGAAATACCGATCTCAGTATCGGCCAATAACTACGAGTAATTTTTCTATTATTTTGTGCCTGTAGCTCTACTTTTGATACAGGTTCTTTGCAGCCCGAACAACGCTTCGGAGCAATATTATGAAATTGACCACCACAAGAACATGGCCTTATCGCCCCCGGGAGGGTTTCATTAAGTTTTTCAGAGATGCCATAGATATCAATCATTCTTTGATATATAGGATCATAGCCACTGAAACTGGCAGATCGGAAGAGAGTCGTGGAGGGAAAGAGTGTAGATCTCGGTGGTCGCCGTATCATTAAAAAAAAAAACATCAAAAAAAAAAAAAATAAACACGTAACACGATGTACCC
>CAJVYT010000206.1 GCA_913009765.1 uncultured candidate division Zixibacteria bacterium | reverse complement strand
ATATATAGGTATTTTTTTTTTTTCAAGCAGAAGACGGCATACGAGATATATCAGTGTGACTGGAGTTCAGACGTGTGCTCTTCCGATCTGGAATGGATAGAAATTCATAATAGGTCAAACGAACAGATTGATTTGCAAAATTGGCTTATAGGAGATGCTTTAAGGGTGAATCAAATATGCAGACAACAGATTTTTATAGAACCAAATCAATATGTTGTCTTAGCAAAATCTCAAGCTGATTTCCTTAATGAATATCTGCAGTTCGACGGAATTGTATTAGAGCTCGACAGTTGGGCATCTTTAAATAATGATGGCGATATTATAAGGCTGCAAGATAACTATCATATTCTTGCTGGTAAGTATAACTACAATTTGTTATATGATGAGAACTATACGGTTTGTCGGGATTTACAGTCAGATTCATACCAATGGGGGAGATCGTCAGAACCAAATGGAACCCCCGGATATGAAAATATTTTATTTCAGATAGATAACATTATAAAAATAAATCTGAGTTCAAAATATATCTCTCCTGATGGAGACGGGTATGAAGATAATGTTGTTATAGGTTTAGATGTTCCACTTTCTGACAAGTATACTTTGAAGTTGTACGATGTGAGCGGGAATATTGTTAAATTATTTTATGACAATAAACAGTATATTCCAAATCAAACAGTATGGGACGGTCTTGATGATAAAAATGAAAGACTCCCGATTGGAATCTATGTTCTCTATTTGTCAACAGAAGAAGGAGAAAGTACAAAGGAGACTATTGTCATTGCAAGATAGATTTTTCATATTCATTCTTTCTCTTATTTTTTCTGTTGGGTCAGTTAAAGCGGAATCTTTTATTTTTCCGTCTAGTCGCACTGACGCTTTAGGCGGAACAGTTGTTTTGTCGACACCTACACCATCGGAACAACTTCTGTCAGGAACTCCACTTGAGCAAACTGAAAAATTGTCAGTAGATTTTGGTTATACACGGCAATATGACTTAAAAGAGTTAGATATTATCTATTCTGCTGTTTCTTATAGAATGCAAAACTTCTCTTTGGCAGCAGGTTTTTCCCAAACGGGAGAGCCTGATTTGTATACTCAAAAAAATATGCGTCTTGCTGTTTTATATTCAAAATCATTTTATACTATTGGCAATTTTATAACCGGAGAGTTCCATGATTTTAATAAGAGATATAATTCTGTAAATAAAATTTCTTATGGGCTGTCTGTACAAGTAAGACATAAAGATTTTATTTTTAGTTCAGTATTAGAAAATCTCAACAGACCATCTTTGACAGAAAACTCACCAAAAGCAAACCGAATACTTACTTTTTATGGTGAACTGCCTGGATTAAAAAAATACAAAACTACGCTTACATTTTCTACTCAAGCAGATGATGAAAATAAATACGGCATTGGCGAATCAGTCAAAATTTCTCAAGTTGGAACGCTGATGTTTGGTTTTTCAACCACTCCTGTTGAGTTTGGGGGAGGCATGAAGCTAAAATGGAAAGACAACAGTGTGATATATAATGCATCGTATCATCCTGTTTTGGGTCTGACTCATACGATAAGTTTTCTTTTAATGATATTACACAATTGATATTTTAGATAAAATTGACTATCTTTCAAACATGAACTCAAGAGAAACAATAGAACAACTTGAAAAAAAAGTCTTAGCTCCCTATGCCTGCTGTTCGGCAGATTCAAGAGGACGGGTGTATCCAATTGTGCAGCACCCCTTGAGAACAGCGTTTCAGCGTGACCGTGACAGAATTATCCATTCAACAGCTTTTCGCAGAATGGAATACAAAACACAGGTGTTTATCCCCCATGAAACCGACCATTACCGCACTCGTTTGACTCATACAATTGAGGTTGCCCAAATCAGCAGAACACTTGCTCGGATTTTAAGGTTAAATGAAGATCTTTCTGAGGCGATTGCATTGGTGCATGATGTCGGGCATACACCTTTTAGACATTCGGGTGAGGATGTGTTAAACGATTTGCTCAAAGATTTTGGCGGGTTTAATCATAACCGTCAGTCTTTGCGAATTGTTGATTTGCTTGAACAAAGATACGAAGACTATCCCGGGTTAAATTTGTCTTATGAAGTTCGTGAAGGAATAGCAAAACATGAAACCAAAAATCATATAGTTTCAGATGAGTTCCATCCCGATGAAAAGACATCTCTTGAAGCGTCGCTTGTTGATTTAGCTGATGAAATTACTTATAACGCCCATGACATCGATGATGGGTTATCTTCGGGGATTATAAGTCCTGATGATTTACGTCAGCTTGGGTTTTGGAAATATCTGCAGCTGGGTAAGTTGGTTGCCAATCTTTCAGAAGAAGATGATCGACAGCGGTATGCCTTGGTACGTTCACTTTTGGATTTTATGGTGACCGATTTAGTCAATGAAACAAAACTACGCTTGGTACAGCATGATATCAAATCTATTGATGATGTCAGAAAATGTAAAGAAAAACTCTGTGGATATTCTGATGCCAATGCAATTATAGTTGGCGATTTAAAGCAGTTTTTAAATCAGAAATTGTATAAAAATCAAAAACTGCTTGATATGGCTGACTGGGCAGAGGAAATTATAAAACTGATATTTGCAACATTGATGGCAGAGCCGACATTACTTCCTCCAAGGTTTAGAAATATGCTTGAGCATGAGAAAAAAGAGATAGTAATTTCTGACTATATCGCCGGTATGACCGACCGTTATGCTCAGGCAAAATATGATACATTTCAATAAGCATTACGGATTGGAATAATCTATCAACCGCCAGTTTTCATCTATGCCAAGATTCTCGTTAATAATAGTTTTTTGAATACTGCCGACAGACGGGGTTATCCAATCTATTTCTCTTTGAGTAACTGATGAATCATTTCTGTAAACTGTCTCAATTGCATAGCAGGGGAAAAACCGTCCGGCAGGTATTGTCAAAGGAGTAGCAAAAAGAACTGTTGAACTATTTCCTGTCGGATAGGTTGTCCAATTGTTACCTAATTCTATCGGGAATTGATACGATTTAAACGGTTCTATCATATTGTTTGGATGAAAGAATTTTGCGACAGTTCCTTCAATTGAAACTACTTCCTGCCATAATGTATCTTGAGTTGAGTAACTCCACACAGCAACAGTGGAAGACTCGGCGACTTGTACAAGTAGAGTGTCATAAAGTTGTGAGTTATTATCAAACACCTGATAGGTCCAACTCAAATTGTCGTAGTTTGGAAACTTATCAATTGTAAAAGGTTCTATCGGTTTACTTGGGTTGTATGATTTTAGTTCCCAAGTCATATCATTATCAGAGCTATTATTAGTAGTAGTATGATAAGAAATTTTTACAATTCCAAAACCTTTAGCAATCCAAATATCAAACACAGCTAAAGATCCATCATACCAATCCCCTGAACTTCCTTTTAAATAGTATGCATCTTTAAAAGTTCCTGCAGAAGTTAATATAGTTTGACGTCCTAATATTTTATATGATGAACTTTTACCTGGGGATGGCTCAAAGATTTGACCTACTTTGAGAGGAAATATTAATGAAAAAAAGACAGGATAGTGTTGCCATTGTAAAAAAAGTATGTTTTGATTTAAAGTATTATTCGCAATTCTTTCCTGTCCCGGATAATCAAACATCCAATTTTCTTTTATTGAACCAAGACCGTTATACACAGAATCCATAATAGTAACTGTACAGGTATCATAACAATCGCCAAAACAATCTATTAAATTGTTATAAACTTTATATGTCCAGGACGCTTTTACTTGAACAGGAAAGTCAGACAGCTTTAAACTGTCTGGTTGATGAAATGAAATCAACGACAAAGTTTCATCTTTTGTAGTAGTCCATAAAATATGATTTTCATCTGACTTAATTAAACCAATATTCGGTACATACCAAAAATTATCAGTATAGTATTCATTGAATACACTGGCGGTACGTAAAATATGAAATGCATTCTGATAGGTTTTGCCTAATATCGTTATAGCTCTGTTTTCGATAACTTCGTTTGAATCAAAGGGAAAAACTTCTGAATTCCAAACAGCACCATCTTCTATTGGGAAAATAACTTTACGTTTGACTATAAACGTATCAGTTTCATATTTGTAATAGCTTAAAGTATCATCTGAAAAATACCAATAGCTGGTATCATACGGACCCGCAAGGGCAGTGACAAAATCGGTTATCACAACATAAACCAACAACGAATCATCGGTAATTCTGGTAGTATCATCTATACGTACATAAATTGTATCGGTTGTCATACTGATTCTATCATCTTTTTGGTATTGCCAGACTGTTCCTATTTCATGGGGAAAATTATCAATGGTGAATTCTGTTGGTGCAACCAATGGATTATCTTTACCGCAGCTAAGCAATCCGCTTAAGATAAGCAGAGAAACCGTAATCAGTAATTTTATTAGATTTTTCATTTTACACCTTTTTAAGAGGATTCAAACCATTTAAACCATATACAGAAATGACGGATATGTTTATAAAACATGCAATAAAAATAGTACAAAATTGGAATAATTATGTATTTACATGCATATTCAATCTAAATATTTATAATAAAATATTCATAACATATTTTACAACAAACACTTAACAATATAGTCCGAATGAGGCACAGCAGTTGCATTATCTGTTATTTATGGAATGTTACTTTGGATCATATAAACTTCCGGTCGATAGCGAAATTGACCAATCTGCCGTTGTTCTGTTTTCAATACCGGAACTGGGCATAAAATTTAAGGCACCATTTGACGGTGTTGATGATGATCACTCAGATTATGCATCATTATTGGCGTTATTGGAATTTATTGACGGAAACCAGAAATATTTCTCCAATAATACCTATCAGATTTATGGTAATAATGTCAAAATTATTAACCAAGTGAATCAAAGAGAAGTTTCTCCGATGAAATTCTCAAATTTATTAGGAAAAACAGCAAAATACCGCAATAAATACCGTTTTTCGCTCGAATGGATTGCGGTGGATGAAAATCCGGTATTTCAACAGCTTTTTGATTGACGACAAAATGTCTTTAGCCGTATACTAAGCATGTATGGCAAATCCTAAACAACTCTTGCAAGATGTGATCGGCGGAAAATTTAAGCCGGTTTACTATTTTTTCGGTTCTGAAGATTATCGGATAACTGAAGCTATACGATTTATCTCGCATAAGTTTCTACCCGATGAACAGTTTTTAACTAATTTTCGGAAAATAGACGGGAAGAAAACAAAGTCCGGCGATATTCTCACCGAACTTGCTATGATACCGATGCTCGGAGAAAAACAGGTTTTTGTTATTACTGATTTCCAATCTTTTAGACCAAAAGAAATTCAGAAAATTCTTTCGATACTAAAACCGGTTGACCCCAACAGGATGGTGATATTTAGCTCGCCGTCATCAAAGGCACCCCGCAAAGGTTCAGCATTTATAAAAAATATGAATAAAGAAGCAGTTGTTGTTGAATTTAATAAACTGACCCGCAATGAAACGAATGTGCAAATTCAAACAAAACTCAAAAAAGAAAATATCTCTATATCAAATGAAGCAAAAAATTTCTTGGCTGATCTTTTGGCAGGAAACCGGGGAGCTATTGAAACTGAACTTGCTAAGCTGATTGATTATGTCGGCAAAGATGGTTCAATTGAATTCACCGATGTCAAAAATCTTGTAAACGGTTTTGAAGTCTTTACTGTTTTTGAAATAGCAGATTATGTTGTAGCTCGTCAAACCTCAAAAGTTTTACAAATGCTCAAACAGCTTATTGCTGAGGGAAATTCTCCTGTGGTGCTGATGACTCTTTTGCAGCAGCATTTTTCTACGCTTTATTTAGTCAGAAATGGAAAACCACCGATAGGAAATCGTGGTTGGATGGTTGCTAAATTTAAAACTCAAGCAGCAAAATACAGTAATCAACAGCTTGAACACATAATTATGCAAATAGCCGAAGCCGATGCAAATTTACGGCGTTTTGGTATGACTCCTGTTATGACTCTTGAGGTTTTAGCGATGAGTTTAACCGGAGCTAAAGCTAAATAATGAATAAAAAAAAATCGGAAGATTCAGACAGTTTAAAGGTATATACTATCGGAAGTAAGAGTGATGAACAAAAGTTAATAGAATCTGCCCAAAATGGCAATAAAACCGCTTTTGGTAAACTCATTCGGATACATCAAAAACGGCTCTTTCGGTTTGTCTATGGACTTGTCAACTCTTTTGATACAACCGAAGATATTGTACAGGAAACATTTGTGAAAGCATTTCAAAAAATCCAGACTTTTAAAACCGGATATGCTTTCTATCCATGGATTGCCACTATTGCAAGAAACTTAACGTATAATCTGATTCAGCGAGAGCAGAAAAAAGAATCACTTGAAAAAATGACCGAAGTCGGCTTTGACCCGCAATCTGCTGATTTGGGTGCTTTGGATAAACTTTTAAATGATGAAAACAGAAAACGGCTCTATAAAGCAATCTCTGTTCTTCCTGTTAAATACCGAACCGTCTTTACTCTTCGTCATTTTGAAAAAATGGATTATGCGGAAATTGCAAGTTATTTGAAAATTCCTCCCGGTACTGTTGACTCGCGACTCTATCGGGCAAGACAAATGCTTTTGGATGCTGTGAAAGATTTATTATAACGGATACAATTATGGAACATCAATTTTACATAGACAGATTGTCGGCATATTTTGATAATGAGCTTAAAAACGAAGAGCTTGTTATTGTCAAAGAACATATTGATGGATGCTCTGAATGCCAAAAACATCTGCTTGCATTGGAAAAACTTGAAAACCTGATTGCCGAAAAATCAGACTTATCGGATAGTGATTATTGGGAACAATCAGCTCAAAAAATTGAATCTGCTTTAAGTTCTCAAACAGATGCAACTATTATTTCTGTCGGTAAATCAAAATCTTCTGTGTCTCTTTGGTGGAAATTGACCGGCGTGGCAGCATCTTTGGTACTGGTTGCTCTTTTTGCCTTTGAACAGAAAGACTCAGGTGATGAGCTTCTGAGGCAAGAGGCTCCAAAGACAGGAATTAAACATGTTATTGGGTATACCGCACCGAGAATAAAGGATACTGCAATTGATGAAGATTTGTCTGTTGGTCGAGTTGTCGAACAAAAAGAGGAGCCAAAAGTTGTTTCTGATGAAATAAAAAAAGATGCCAAAGAAAAAGTTCCATTAGCAGTCAAACAGACGGTAGATAATTTGCAAACCAAGCCGCAAACAGCTCCAAAGCCTCAACATGTAAAAAAATCAGATAAAGATTTACTTGAAAAAAATGAGATAAAAACCAAAAAAGCACTTACAACAAACAAACAACTGTTGCCAAACAAAGAAAAGAAAAGTAAAACAGCAGAAATATCTCCTGATAAAAACACACAGCCTAAATATGGTGCCGATATAG
>CAJVYT010000205.1 GCA_913009765.1 uncultured candidate division Zixibacteria bacterium | reverse complement strand
TGAGCAAACTGATTGTCAAAAAAGAGTTATCAACAAACATGCTGAAGAAAATAAACATCAAAGGATTGACCATATATAGATGGTTTTATTTGCTAAAAATTGATACCTGCAATAAAGCCCAAAAAGTGCTTATAGAGCATATCCTGGAAAACTCCGAAAACTTTTACGTTTCCAATTGAAAATATATCTCATTATGACACCGCTGCACAATAACCAGATTCACAGCTTTTTACTGTGCAGCGGTGTCATTATTTCATATTCCTATTGCAAAACCTCCTCATTTATGCCAGCCGCCATCAATCTTAAATCCGATTAAGTCTGTCAATTCTCAAAGGCATTGATTTCATAACTCGCTCTACCGATCTGGAAATATCAGGCATCAGCGGCTTCAGAGCAGAAGTTACCTTTAGATAAAATTGCTGAATATCATTTTCCAGTTTTACAGCCTTTTCGACAGCATCTGAAAAAGATACATCATCATTTAATACAGGCATCTCTACTTCCGCTTCAAATCCTTGAAAACCGAATCCGGCTCCAAGCGCGTCAGTTACAACACTGTAGTAATCCATTCTGACACGCTTTCCGGTTTTGACATGTTCTTTTGCAAGAGACTGGAATATATCTCTCAGCCTGCTATATCTTTCAGCCGAATGTTCATAAAATTCAGCTGAATCTTTTTCAATTTCAGAGATACAATCTATAACCGCTGCAGCCGTGTTTAGTTCCATATTTTTTCTCCTTTTGTCCATAAAATCAATTTATCATTACTAAATTACAGGGCGACCGGTTAAGTCGCTCTATAATTTTAGGGTAGCTATTATAACCAACGTTTAATAATAACTTTTGGATCTGTAAAGAAACGTATAACGTCTTTTCCATCGGCATGCAAAGTTCCGAGAAAAGAATCTTTTCTGCCTCCAAACGGGAAGAATGCCATTGGCGCAGCAACACCTACATTGATTCCAACATTTCCGGCGTCTACATTTTTCTCAAATTCCCTTGCCGATTTTCCGCTGGATGTATAAATACATGAGGCATTTGCGACAGAGAGGCCGTTAATAATATTAATAGCCTGACTTAGTGTTTTAGCTCTCATGATGCAAGCTACAGGCCCAAATATTTCTTCTTTGGCAATAGTCATATCAGGCAATACGTTTTCGAAAACCGTAGGATTCAGGAAACAGGTGTGCGGCAGATCTTCTTCAAGTTTTATATTGCGTCCGTCAAGAACTAATTTAGCGCCTTCTCGTACTCCAATTTCGATATACTTAGCAACTCTTTCCTTTTTGTCTTTTGATTGAAGAGGCCCCATCTGGATATTAGTATTCAACCCGTTACCCACTTTTATTTTAGAAGCGGCTTCAATGAAGGCATCGGAAAATTTCTTATAAAAGGCATCATCTCCTACTATTAAAGCTACAGCGCCGGCAAGACATCTTTGGCCTGAGTTGCCGTAAAACGAGTTCATCATAGAAGGAATTACCTTCTCTATGTCCGAATCAGGCATTACTATCAGATAATTTTTAGCTCCGCCATTGGCAATAGCTCTTTTGCCGAGCTTTCCGCATTTTTTATATATTGCTTTGGCTATAGGTACTGATCCAACAAAGGTAACTCCTGCAACATCCTGATGATCTATGAGCATATTTGCAACATCCACATTACCATTAACAAGATTGACTACACCTGGCGGTATACCGGCCTCATCTATTAGTTCATGCAGTTTGATCTGGCTTATCGGATCACCGGGTGCAGGTTTTGTAACAAATGTATTTCCGGTGGCAATTGCAAACGGTATGAACCAGAGCGGAACCATAAACGGGAAATTGAAAGGAGCTATAGTCGCAAAAACGCCTAACGGCTCGTTTACCGTATATTCGTCTATGCCTCTTGCAATATCTCTGAGATATTCTCCCATCATTAATGAGGGAATGCCTGCAGCAACTTCGCAGCATTCAACACCTCGCCTGGTTTCTCCTCTTGATTCATCAATTGTCTTGCCATGTTCTTTGGTTTGAACTATAGATAATTCATTAAAATTTTCTTCGAGAAGACTGCATAGCCTAAGCAGATACCTTGCTCTGGTTACTTGAGGTGTGGCACTCCATTCCGGAAATGCGTCTTTAGCTGCCCGGACTGCACGATTTACCTCGTCCTCAGTAGACATAGGAACTTCACCTATAATTTTATCAAAAGCAGGATTTCTGATTTCAGAAATTTCTTCTGATTTAGAATCTTCCCACTTACCATTAATAAGATTTTTTACTCTGCCAAATTCCATTTTTCCTCCTCAATTATTGTGTCGTATTAACGATCAACTAATCTAACAGAATTATTAATTTCAAATATTTGCATATACATAAAAAAGCGACCAACCGGTTTCCTCATTTATTTTCCGCTTCATAAATTTTTTCCATTACCAAATATTATTACAGATAACGCTAATTAAAATTTTTTATATATCAGTGCTGCTCTTGATATTTTTTGTCAAAAATCATATAGAGTAACAGTGCAATTATAACAGCCGGAATCCATATTATACCTCCGGGAACGGGTACAGATGCCACATAGGCTATTTGATGAGTAGCCCACGCTATAAGATAACCGATTATCCATGTTAATATAAGTGAAGCGTAAGCCGCCTTACTCCATCCTTTAGCATACCATGGACCATCAGACCCATATGTATATAGTCTTTGTACATCGTAATGCTGTCTTTTGACAATCCAGTAGTCTGCAATCATAATTCCTGCTATAGGCCCCAACAGTATCCCATAATTAGCCGCCCATTGCGTTGTATAATTAACAATACCCTGTGCCTTATCAAATGCCCACCAAGGCGCAACAAAGAAGGCTATAATTCCGGTTGCTGTCACTGCCTTCTTAAAGGAGAATTTGCTCGACAATGACATAAGCAAGCTTGTTACAGCCGGAACATTTGCTACTATATCCGTTGACCATGGTGCTATGAAAGCAAAACTCAATCCTATAATAGCTGCTATTATACCCGGGGAGAACTTTAGAATAATTTCCTGCGGCAATACGATTCCTGTAAGTGTAATGGCTACATATCCTAATGCGGTACCTATTATCTGTCCAATTACAAGCCCGATAAAAATGCCTACAGGAAGAGCTGTTTTATTATTCGGCTTTATACCTCTTGATATATCAGAGATATTCAGGGCAACCGTAGCCCACCAGTTTACTTGAACTGCCAAATATGTGAAAAAACCCATGCTCAAATATCCTGCAGTGCTTATAAACAACTTTGATGTATTTGCCGAAAATTCCGGGTTTATCGCAAGCCATATAACAAGCCAAATAAAATATATTAATAATAGAGGACCTGCCCAATTGGCCATAACGCCTATTCCGGGTAATCCATGACGCATTACATAAATGAGTGATGCAATATAAAAAACTAAAGCTATAGGAAGATAGCGTGTCGCAAGCGGGAGAACGTCTGCCTTAGGTGTTCCTATAATCACTAAAAAGATCATCAATAACGCAAGGCTGCCTACGAATGCTTCTATTCCAAACCACATAAGGCCGACTAAACCTCTCATGAATAGCGGAACTGCCGTTCCTTTAAAACCAAACGATTCCCTTAACTGTACAGGATATGACACTCCGTATCTTGTGCCGATCACACCATTTAACCACATAACCAAAGCTGTAAGAGCATTTCCTAAGGCAGCCCCTACAAGAACCTGCGTCAAGCTAAGACCTAAACTTTTGCCTATAGGACCAAGAAAAAACATAGGTATACAAGTATTCATACTAAAAAACATTAATATGATAGTTTTAGTATTGTACTTTCTATCTTTCAGCTGAGTTGGCATAAGATCAGGATTTTCTTTGTATCCTTTAGCAATAACTTTCATTTCCCCCATAAATAACCCCCATCTTTCGTGTTTGATATTTTTTCAAATTGACTCATGCCGGCTAATCCTGCGCAGATTTCATTGTAATACAGTCAGGTACCGGACATACATGCACGCAGAGTGAACATCCGTCACACTTTTCTGCAATGACTGCTGGTGTTTTCTCCTCATCTACTTCAATGGCAATATAAGCGCCGTCTCTACAGGCTATATAGCATAAATCGCATCGAATGCATGTGTTTAGATTAATATCGGCTATGACTTTATGTGTGAAATCAAGAGACGTTAGTCTATTATGGATTTTCGGCAAGGCCATACCTATTATATCCTTAACAGATTCAATATTTTTTTCTTTCAGATATTCAGATAATCCCAATTCCAAACCTTTTATGATTGCATAACCGCTATTCATAACTGCCGTGCCTATCTGAAGTGTGGTTGAGCCGCACATAAGAAACTCGGCAGCATCCTGCCAGTTCATTATTCCGCCTATCCCGGAAATAGGCAACATAGTGCCTTTAGCAAGTTTTGCCACATCTCTCAAAGCTATCGGTTTAATGCAGGAACCAGACAGACCGCCAAATGTAGTATGACCTTTTACAGAAGGTTTCGGCTCCATAGTATCAAGGTCAATTCCCATCAATGCCGACACGGTATTTATAGCTGATAACGCATCTACTCCGCTATGTTTTGCAGCATTTCCTATTGATACAATATCGGTAACATTTGGCGTGAGTTTTGCTATTACCGGTACGATAGAGACCTCTTTCACCATCCTTACTGCCTCAATCGTTAAAACCGGATCTTGTCCTACATACGAGCCTAAGCCTTCCTTGGCCATATGAGGACAGGAAAGATTCAATTCTATCATATCTGCTCCGGCGGACTGTACCTTTTCGGTTAACTCCTGCCATTCTCGAAGATCGTCAGTCGCCATAATACTTACAATCAACAGTCTGTCAGGATATTTCTTTTTAATCTTTTTTATATCAAGCAGCCATACATCTAATTCTATATCAGTGATCTGCTCTATATTCTCAAATCCGATAAGTTTCTTGCCGGAGTGGGAACTTGCAAATCTCGGTTCAACATTTGGCGTCGGTTTAAGCGCTAAAGTTTTGGTAGCAGCTCCAGCCCATCCTGTATCGAATGCTCTCATAATCATCTCACCATTGGCAGCAGGAGGTGCAGATGCCAGCAAAAACGGACTTCTTAAATGAAATCCGCAAAAATCAACAGATAAATCTACATTATTATTTTTCACAGCTTATCCCTCTTTCTTTCAGATTCATATTCTAATTTTACGGTTCCACAATTCTTTGGTAAGAATCCGGTCTTCTGTCTCTGTAAAACTGCCAGGTATCTCTCACTTCTTTGATCATACTCAGATCAGCATCGCCTATCACCACTTCATCGTTGTCTTCAGAACCCTTGACCATGATTTTACCTCTCGGATTACAGATATAGCTGGAGCCGTAATATTTTCCGGGTCCCCATTGCTCTATCCCTACCCTGTTTATGGCTGCTATAAAATATCCATTTGCTACAGCATGAGCAGGCTGCTCAAGTTCCCACAAATATGAGGATAAGCCTTTTGTAGTTGCTGACGGATTAAAGACAATTTCAGCGCCGTTTAAACCTAAAATTCGCGCACCCTCCGGAAAGTGCCGATCATAGCATGTATAGATACCGACTTTCGCATATTTTGTGTCGAATACGGGATAGCCGAGATTACCCGGCTTAAAATAAAATTTCTCCCAAAAGCCGGGCAGTTGAGGTATGTGATTTTTTCTATATTTGCCTAACATTTTTCCATCGGAATCAAAAATGACTGAAGTGTTGTAATAAACACCCGCAATAGTCTTTTCGTACATAGGCACTATTAAAACTATACCGTGTTCTTTGGCTTTTTTCTGCATTCTGTTGCTTAACGGACCTGGTATAGACTCAGCATAATCATACCACTTCGAATTTTCAACGGCGCAGAAATATGGTGTAGCAAATATTTCCTGCAGGCATACTATATTGGCGCCCTTAGACGCAGCAGTATCAATCATTTTTTCACTTTTTTTTACCATTGACTCAACATCACCTGACCATTTGGTTTGAATTAATCCTATTCTCACATTTTCCGACATACTTATTGACCTCCTTTTATTATATTTCGGTTATTATTTTCAGCCCTCAAATCTATTTCTCTTTATAAACTTTCCTGTTCCTTTTGTTCCTACAAATTTGCCGTCATCAACTTTAAGTTCTCCGTTAACAATAACTTTTGCCGGATAGCCTTTAACAACCATTCCCTCATATGGCGTGTAATCTACATTTTGGTGAAGGTTCTTATACGAAAGCGTTATCTCTTTCTCAGGATCAAATATCACAAGATCGGCATCCGAACCTGGAGCTATTGTTCCTTTCATAGGATATAGACCTAAAAGTTTAGCCGGATTAGCAGAACAAATCTCAACAAATTTATTAATGCTCATTCTGCCTTTGCCGACACCTTCTGAATACATCAAGGGTATTCTAGTCTCTATACCGGGACACCCGTTTGGGATTTTTGACCAATCATCCCTGCCCATATTTTTTTGTCCTTTCATAAAGAAAGGACAATGATCTGTGGATATTACCTGAAAATCTCCCGTCTTAATGCCTTTCCATAGAACATCCTGATTCCACTTGGCTCGAATCGGAGGCGACATAACATATTTTGCACCGCCAAAGTTAGGCTCCTTATATCTTTCATCATCCAAAAAAAGATACTGCGGACATGTTTCCGCATAAACAGGCAGTCCTTTTTCTCTCGCCTGTTTTATACCTTTCAAAGCATCATCACATGATGTATGGACTATGTACAGCGGTGCTGAAGCGGCTTCAGCCAATGCAATAGCTCTTTCCACCGCCTCTCCTTCCGCAATAGAAGGATGAGCCTCGGCATGATACCAGGGAGCAAATTTACCTTCTGACAAAAGCTGCTTTGTTAAAATATCTATCAAATGACCATTTTCAGCATGTACCATCACCAGCGCGCCAATCTCTCTTGATCTTTCAAGAATTTGAAAGATTGCCGCATCATCGACCATCAATGATCCTTTATATGCCAAAAACAGTTTAAAACTCGTAATTCCCTCCTCAACCATTGCACCCATCTCTTTTATGATGGAATCATTTACATCCGTTATGGCTATATGAAAACCGTAATCGATCGATGCTTTACCTTCCGCTTTCTTTTTCCAATTAGTCAAAGTTTGTGATAACGAGTCGCCATGCTGCTGTATGGCAAAATCTACCAAGGAGGTCGTACCGCCAAACGCTGCGGCTATCGTCCCTGTTTCAAAGTCATCAGATGAAGATGTGCCCATAAACGGCATATCAAGGTGAGTGTGCACATCAACTCCTCCGGGAAATACAAACATACCTTTTGCATCAATAATTTTTTTCCCTTCAAAACCCTTCCAAATCCCTGCGATTTTTCCATTTTTTATACCTATATCAGCAGATCGGAAGAGCACACGTCTGAACTCCAGTCACACTGATATATCTCGTATGCCGGCTTCTGCTTGAAAAAAAAAACACCA
>CAJVYT010000204.1 GCA_913009765.1 uncultured candidate division Zixibacteria bacterium | reverse complement strand
ACCCTCTTTCCCTACACGACGCTCTTCCGATCTGGGCGGGATCCCTGTGATCCCGCCTTAAATGGCAGCATCGCAGGGATGCTGCCCTACTGAGCTGTTGATAAACCTCTAAATTCGGAACATACTTCGACTCCGCTCAGCATGACATATTATAAGTTGTTGTGTTTCAAGTCACCCTGAGCGGAGTTGAAGGGTCTTGAAACATATTTTGGACTTTTTCAACAAGCCTCAAGGGGTACCCCACCCGTCCACCCGTCGAGTAGGGCGGGATCACAGGGATGCTGCCCTACTGAGATAACATAGCGAAAATTCGTATTGTGACACAGCCTCCAAGTTGGGAATGACATTAGGGGAGTCCAGCAATAAAGCAATTGTAAAATATGAGATTGCTGCATCTGCCTAGGCGGATTCGCAATGACAGAAAATTGGTTTTTTCGATAAGCCCATAGGTCTGTTCATTTTTGTTGCTGTCATATCGGTTTTAATTTACATTGCTTGGGATGACAGTTGATAATTTGGATAGACATCAGAAAAACAAGCTACTGAAAATAGCTGCATATCTTCTTATTACTTTTGCCTTTGTATCGGTAGTTCTTTTTTTCTATCAGCATATACGTAATATTAACAAATTTGCAGACACCGACTTAACATCATATATCCGTGCTTCTATTTGGTTTTTTTCAGGTGAAAACCCATATCAGGATGTTGTCCGTCGATTTATATATCCTCAATTTTTATTATTGGTTTTAGTCCCATTTCATTCGGTGTTGACAAATCCGTTCTTACGAGGAGTCACCGCATTTGTCTGGGGATTAGGATTATATCTCTCATTTTTTCTCACTCTTGCTGCCAGTTGGAAACATTTATACGGATATAAATCTTTTGGTGAAAGTCTCAAACGAAATATAACCGCAATTGCACTTATGGTTGTGATGACTCACCCGTTGTTACAGGATGAATTTTTAAATGGACAGGTGAACCTCTTTGTTATGGGTGCCACCGCAGCATTTTTCTTTTATCTTGAGAAAAACAAATTATTTTGGGCAGCATTATTTTTGGCAATAGCTACCTCGATTAAAATAGCACCCGGGTTTTGTCTGCTGTATCTATTGTTTACCAAACAATTTAAAGTTCTTCTGTATTATGTTCCGCTTGTGTTTATTTTTGTATTTGGTCTGCCGTATATAGTAAACAATAATTCATTTGAGTATTACCGCTATTTTGTCACCGATGTGATGCCAAATATTACCGGGTCGGATTTTGAGGGAGGTTTTAAATCATTCTCGATTATTTCCACTCTCAGTTACCTTTTTAAAATCCATTGGTATCCGCCGTTAAAAATTCTTGCTGTCGCTATGCTGTCGCTTGGATTGTTTGCTCCTGTTTTTCGATTGGCATTCAAAGATTTCAGAAATAAATCTTTTCAATTTCGATTCGTTACTTTTGGAGCAATTATTGCAATTCTTCCTTTGACCTTTCCAATGTCGGAACCTCATCATTTGCTCTTACAGATTATTCCGTTTATTTCAATCATTGCCTATTGGAGACAGATCTGGGAGAGCGGGAGAAAAATATATAGAGACAATCTTTCACTAATCTTCATTGTGTGTATGCTTGGATATCAAATCGGTCATGGGCTTAAAGAGACACCGATAAGGTTGTCGAGCCTGATAGGCGTGTATATTGGTATGATTCTGTTGATGCAAAAGTCAAAAGGAATCAAAACACTTTTAAGCTGATTATTTTAATTTTTAAAAATAATCTCTGATTCGTCTGACACCAAATATATAACAGATAATAATACTTACAAATATAAGTAAACCTGTTGGAAAAAGAATTATCGTTGAAATAAAATTACTCACACCACTAATTATAACTGAATCCAAAGTATAGAAAAACAGAGGTACTAAAAATGATAATCCCCAATAGAGAAGCATCGCCATAGGATATATACCGGTAAAAGAATCTCCTGTTTTGCCCGGTTCAAATTCTGCAAAAGCAGCTGAAAAATATGTCACAAAAACAGAAATAATAATAACATTTAGAACCATAGATATTATCCTGTAAAAATAAAATAGAATAGCAAAGTCAGCCGAAGAAATTACAAGTAGAATCCAGAGAGGAATTAATAAGACTAAAGATGCGAACATTGCAATTTGAATACGAGCAGATAAATATTTTGCTGCCCTCGGCACTAAGAGTTTTATGTTTAAAATATTGCTTTGCTCCATTCCCACAGCACCAAGAAAAAGTCGCGAGATAACAAACATTGATGAAAAGTACAAGGCAAGCAGTAAAGGGTTCTCAACAGAAGAATATTTCATATTAATTAAAAGTATCAGACCACCTATAAATATAACAACTTTTATAAACAGGTTTGGTTTTCGAATAAGCGACAAAATATCTTTGACAATAATTATTCTTGGAAATGACGGTATAAAATGCAAGAAAGTATTTAATTTTTCAAAACTGACACCATACGTAATCCGTTTTATTTTTTTCATAGTTTTATCAGCAGAGACATGAATCTTATAATAGATGTCATATAAAGCCTTATTCGACATCTTCCATAGAGAAGATATAAGTATCCCACAAACAGACAGGACTATCAAATATAACAAAAGACCTAAAGGTCCTGCAACCATGCTATTTACCCATACAGAGATTGAACTGCTTGATAATATTGTTTCCATCCATGTCCACACAGAAGTCTCGCCGCCAACAATATACCCATTTTTAAATAAGTTTATAAATACAGCAAACAGTAATCCTAAGACTATAAAACTATTTATAAACATTTTTTCAACAGAAAGATTAGGAATTTTTTTCGCGACTAAAAGCATAAGATATATTCCGCTTAAATAGCTTATCAGTGCTAACAAACATGACAAAACTGCTATCAACAACACCCATCCAACAGACCATCCCATTGCCAAATAGAGCCAAATAAACAATGGGAAGAAAAATAGAAGATATGATTTCAGATTGGCAATTATAACATCAATCAAACGGTACCGCACAAGGTCATCTATGACAACCGGTAATGACAAAAGCTGTTCGTTTTCATCTATATTTATATTATATACTAAAATTGCCCCGACAAACAATCCAAAAAATATAAACAGAGGAATAATTCCATTGAGAATAAAGTGATAAAACGGAAGTATACTTTCTACGTTTGGTAAAAAAGAACTAAAATGGGTAAATACAAAAAGAGGGAAAACTGATGTAAGCAAGAAGTATAAAAGAGCCAGTACTAAATTTATTTGCAAAACTTTTTGAATAGAAATACTATCCCCAAAGATAGATTTTAAAATAATATTCTTACGGGCGTTTTTTATAAAATCTTGTTGTAAAAGCAATGATACAATATGTGACACAGTAACACTCTATATTTTTAATGGTATTAATTATGAATCAATTTGGCATAATAATCTTCAAGTCTGTCCTGCTTTTGAGAAGAATCAAAACTGTTTCGTAATTCTTCCATTGTTCCCTTAAACAGTTTTTCACCTTCATTGATTATGAGAATTTTGTCAGCTAATTTTTCTGCTATATCAAGTTGGTGCGTTGCCAAAATAATAGCTGTGCCATTGCTGCTAAGTTCTTTTAAATATTTTTTAAATATTTTAACTCCAATAGGGTCTAAATACACTGTGGGTTCATCAAGCAGAAGTAAATCGGGTGAGTTAATCATGATTGATGCTAAGGCTATTCTCTTTTTAAGTCCCGATGAAAATTCTTTGATAATTTTTTCTTTGGCATCAACAATATTAAATTCTTGAACTAATTTTTCTATTTTTTGAGTTAGTAATTTTTCATCTTCGATACCGTACATTTTCCCGATGTAGAAAATATATTCCCAAGCGGTCAGATAATCGAGCAGGTTTGTTGTTTCTGAAATGAATCCAATATTTTGTTTTATTTTCCGCAGTTCTTCCGGCTCTGCTTTTGCAATATCTGTTCCATCAATTAAAACTTGTCCGGAATTCAGACCAATCATACCTGCAATTATTCTGAGGGTGGTAGATTTACCCGCACCGTTATGTCCCAGCAATGCAAGGATACTACCTCTTTTCATCTCAAAAGAAAGATTTTTTAAGGCAAAGTTTTTTTTGTTATAACTTTTTGAAATATCAGTTATTTTCAACATTCACATTTACTCAAAAGGACGTTCGGGAACGATTATCCATGCGACAATATATGCTAAAATGCCAAAACCTAAACCAAAGACCATGACAACCCATGCCAATCTTACGATGGTCGGGTCTAAATCCATATATTCAGCGATTCCACCGCATACTCCGGCTATCATTCTATTTTCTAAAGAGCGGTACAGTCTTTTACTCATTCTGTTTCCCTTCTTACAAATATTTGTTCATCTAATATACTATTTTGAATACGTATAATTCATTATAAAAGTTCAACATAGATAAAAAAAACTATGAGAGATGAAGATAATCAGCTATTGACATTCAGAGGTAAACAGATTTATTACATAAGTTAGTTTATGGGGCAATTGCCTCAGATAAAACAATTTATGCCGTTGTCTCGTCTACATAGGAACAACGTACTGAGAATTAAAATACAAGGATTTAAAATATGAGCAGTTCAGAAAATATAAAGAAAACGCCATTTTACGACAAACATGTAGAAGCAAAAGCAAAAATTGTAGAATTTGCCGGATTTCTCATGCCTGTTCAGTATCAGGGAATTATCGCCGAACATTTGGCAGTTCGGAAAAATGTCGGTTTATTTGATCTTTCACACATGGGTGAGTTTGAAGTTTCAGGCAGCAATGCCTTAGCCTTTTTAGAAAAAACAACCACCAACAATGTCTCTTCATTAAAAGTAGGTGAAATTCAGTACAGTTGTATGCCGAATAAAAACGGCGGGATTGTCGATGATTTACTTGTCTACAAATTTGAAGATAAATTCTGGCTTATTGTTAATGCCGCCAATTTGGAAAAGGATTTCAACTGGCTTGATTCTCAAAAATTTGGCGACGTGCAACTCATTAACCTCTCTGATGAGTTTGGTCTTTTGGCTATCCAAGGTCCCAATGCCCAAAAACTACTTGAGAAAATTACCGATTATAATCTTGAAGATATGAAATACTATACTCACGCTATAGCTAAAATTGCCGGAGTTGATATTTTCTTTTCACGTACCGGTTACACCGGTGAAGATGGCTTTGAGCTGTATATCCCTCCTCAACATGCCGACACTCTTTGGGAAGCAATTACCGAAGCAGGAAAAGATATGGGGCTTGCACTTATAGGATTAGGTGCCAGAGATTCTTTACGGTTGGAAATGAAAATGGCACTCTACGGAAACGACATAGATGACACAACCTCACCTGTTGAAGCAGGACTCAGTTGGATAGTCAATTTTGATAAAGATTTTATTGGTGCTGAAACAATTAAAAGACATAAAGCTGAAAAACCAAGCAGACGGTTAGTTTGTTTGGAAATAGACGGCAAAGCGTTTCCTCGTCGGGGGTATGAAATTTATGACGGCGATGAAAAACTTGGTGTGATAACATCGGGAACAATGTCTCCCTCGCTTGAAAAACCGATAGCATTGGCATATTTGCCAAAAGGTAAGACAAAATCGGGGACAAAAGTGGAAGTTTCAATTAGAAAAAACAGATTTGAGGCAACTGTTGTAAAACCTCCCTTTTACAAAAATGCGTCACATCGATAAAATAAATATAAACTTTAAAATAGAAATCATGGTATAAGCATATATGAAAAAATATCTATTTACTCTTATAGTTCTCTCTCTGTTTGCTGCTAAAACTTTTGCTGCTGAAGGAGTTTTATTTAAATTTGATATTTTTCAAATTGATAATTCAGATAACACACAACATCTTGTCTATTCGGATTCTGTTGATGTTGTTGTCGGTAAAACTATCACAGGGTTTGTAGGACCTTTTTCATTAGATATAGAGCTATTGTCAGCAGATAGTTTAAAATCTGCATTTAATACTCATATTATCACATTAAGCACATCGGCAAAAACATATTCGAAAAGCTTTATTGCGGAATATGAACTTCCCGCACGAATGGAAAAAATTGTAGGAAAAAACAGTTCTGAATATCTACTTATTATCTCTCCACTTTCTTATAATCCCAATATAGATATATACTGTCAATATGACCATCGTGTAAAAGGTGACTTTTCAGTTAAACCGACAGCTAACACAGAGATTTTTTATGTACCTTCTACCTTGAGTGATTTTTATTGGGATTCAATTAAAGAACTCATGGAATCTAACTATAGTTTATTCAAAAATTTCTTGAACCTAAATATTCCGGGAAAGATTTATATTTATGTTCCTCCCTGTCCGATACACTCTGTAATATGGGATAAAAGATTCGGCACATCGGTTGACCCTACACGCAGTACGGCATTTGCGGTTTACAACAAAGATTTTATAACAGTCGATCCATTTATAATAAACTATACCGCGGCATTAAAAACGTATGGATATTCATCGCCGTTTCTTTCAGAGGGATTGGCAAACTATTTTTCATTCGCTATCTTTGATATGAAAAAAATCCTAAAAGAAAAAAAGAATCTTCCCTTAAAGGGAATGCTTGAAACGTATGCCTATTATCAAACAGATGCTCAAATCACCGATAAAACATCGGCAACATTTGTTCGTTTTTTAATCGACACATATTCATTACATAATTTTTTAGAGCTATACAAAAAAGCTGATGATATAAATCTTGCCACAACTTTAGAAGATACTTATAAGAAATCTGTTGCTGAGTTGGAGCAGGAATGGCTTGTGTATGTGGATACACTAACTATTCCAATTCAGGCATATGCAGCTTTTGCAAGTTCATCTGAAATGATGTTGCGATATGGTCTCATGCATACATATAACCTCGCATATTTAGAACATGCCCAAACAAGAGTTGATTCGCTGCATGCTTTCAGTTCTCTTAAGCGATCTACTTTTTTTAATGGGAATTATTATCAAGCGGCTGAATACCAACAAAAGATTATCGACATTTCGCCTGTTCAAAAAGCTGTTGATTGGATGGCATTAGGGTCGTATTCTCTGATGGTTGGTGCAAACGACAAAGCTTTGTCATCATATAAGAAGGCACTTGCAATAGATTCAAGTAATAATAATGTTAAATTTAACCTCGCCATGTATTATCATATCAACGATAATTCTCAAAAAGCCAAAAAAATTCTGTTAACAAATTTTAATACTACAAAAAGTGCCGGCACACAAGGAGAGACAAGAATTCTACTTGCTGACATTTTTGCGGCATCAAAAAAGAAATCAGACAGATCGGAAGAGCACACGTCTGAACTCCAGTCACACTGATATATCTCGTATGCCGTCTTCTGCTTGAAAAAAAAAAAAGAATATCAAAACAAACAAAAAAAAAGAAAAAAAACAAAATAAAAATAAAAGATCTAATAATAAAACACATGTGATAGCACT
>CAJVYT010000203.1 GCA_913009765.1 uncultured candidate division Zixibacteria bacterium | reverse complement strand
TCGCTTATACATATTTGTTGTATATGATTTATATTAATTTATGTTTTTTTTTTTTTTTTTTTTCAAGCAGAAGACGGCATACGAGATATATCAGTGTGACTGGAGTTCAGACGTGTGCTCTTCCGATCTCATAGATTTTAAATCAATATTAATCGCATCTATAAATGGAAGAAGTTTTTTTAACGGTTTTTGATTTATATACCCATTTGAAACTAATACAACTGACAAATTATTCTTTTTAAGAAGCTGAGCAGACTCATAAATATATTCATACCATATAAACGGCTCGGTATAAGTAAATGCCACCCCAATAGAATTATGTTCTTTTGCTAAAGAAACTAACTGCTCAGGTAAAACTGTTTTTGTTGTCACATTCTCTTGTGAAATCTCCCAATTTTGACAATTCAAACAGCCAAAATTACAACCGTTAGCACCGATTGATAAAATATTTTGTGAGGGATAATAATGGTAGAGCGGTTTTTTTTCGATAGGGTCAACTGCTAACGCCACAACTTCAGCATAATTGTCGGTCATCAATTTGCCATTTTTATTGAATCGACAATTACAAATGCCGACTTTATCCAATGCAAGCAGGCACTCTGCCGGACATAAATGACAAATAACCTTACTATCTTCACTCTGCTCGTAAAATGCTGCTTCTGTAATCATTTTAATTATCCTTTTAAAATAATTTCCCCGGCGGTTTTTATATTATCACATACAGCAACATTATTATAATAAAGACTATCTATAACAAATTTTTCTTCTTCTTTTCCATAACCGGTTCGTACCAAAATAGAATTCCCCCCCATCAGTTTACCCAAATGCACATCAGCTAACTTATCTCCAATAACGAAAGATTTTCTCGGGTCAATAGAGAGTTGATAAACCGCTTCTTCTATCATACCTGTGGCAGGTTTTCTGCATTGACAAACTCCTGAAAATTCAGCAACAGTACCGTTTGGATGATGTGGACAATAATAAAAAGCATCAATAAAAACATTATGTTTTGCAAGCATTTCACTTAAGTGTAAATTTACTTTTTCAACATCTTCAATTCCAAATTTCCCTCTTGCCACCCCGGACTGGTTTGATACAACAACCAGTTTATAATTATTTTCCTGTAAGTTTTTTAGTGCTTCAACAGCACCGTCAATTATTTCAATATCATTTGGGTCAGAGAGATAATTTTCATCTTTTATGATTGTACCGTCACGGTCAAGAAATACCGCTTTTTCAGACATCATTGATTGCTCTAATTTATGTTTAGCTAAATTAACAATCCGTTCCGGTTTAATTCTATCAAAACAAAATTGACTGTCACGGTAACAAGACTTGCTTCCATGCAGTGAACATGGACGACATTCTTCCTTTACATGAATAACTTGGTCAAACATTCCTCTGGGAGCAAAACCTAATGCCGGATGAGTAGGACCAAACAAAGCAATGACCGGTGTATTTACAGCCGATGACAGATGAGCAATACCGGAATCATTGGCGATTGTTAACTGTGCATTTTCAATCACAGATGCTAACTCTTGTATCGGTAAATTTGTTAAAAGTAAGAAAGATGACTCGGAAATTTCACTGAGAAACTGCGGGACATAGTCCTCAGAATTAGCCTCAGCCCAGATAATTGCTGAACCGTTTTGCTTATGCAGTTGAACTGCCGCATCGGCAAATTTTTCAGGTGGATATTGTTTTGTCTGATACGATGCCCCCGGTGCAAAAACAATAACTTGCTTATGATGTTTAAAAAACTTCTCGGTATTTTTATCATTTATTGATTTTGTTTTAATAACAGGTCGATGTTGATAAGCTATTTTTTCAAGCTCTAAAAGAGTTTGATTATATAAATCTATCGTATGCGGATAGCTTGCAGGTATTTCTTTATTTTTGACAAGCAAAGCTCTTTCAATCCGTCGCTTTGGATATATCACCGTTTGATTGGCTGTAAGAATTTTACGTGCCATCCAAGACCGAAAATTCCCATGCAAATCAAAGATGAAATCATACTGTGAATCTATCTTGAGTAAAAACTTAAAATAAGCCGGAGTCGAAATAGAGTTTCCAATAGTTACAATTTCATCAACACCGTCAATCATTTCAACTACTGAACGGTATTTTTCTTTTGTGAGATATATAATTGAAGAATCAGGAAAATTACATCTTATATTTAACACAGCAGAAGAAGTTAAAATAATATCGCCAAGCGACCCAAATCTGATTATGAGTATTCTTTCATTCATCTAAACAAAAAGATACAGCCCAAATGCTCCCGCCGCAAAACAATAATACGCAAAATATTCAAATTTCCCTTTTTTAATTAATGCCAAAACAGCATAAACAGCAAATAATGAAGAAACAAAAGTTACCAATAAGCCAAAACCATATTGCCCTATTAAAGCAGAATCAAGATTACTAAGTTCGCCCAATTTTAAGATAACTGCTCCTAATATTGCCGGTATAACAAGTAAAAATGAATACTCTGCCGCCTCAGACGGTTTTAAGCCTAAAAGCATTCCGGTTGAAATCGTAGTACCGGAGCGAGAAATACCAGGAATAATTGCAAATGCCTGACTGATGCCGATAATAATCGCTGACATGAGAGTTATGTCTTTTGTACCGTTATGTTTGATTCTGGTAGACAGCAATATAAGTCCGGTTACAAATAACATTATTGATGCCAAAATTGGATTTTTGAAAGCGTTCTCAAAAAAATCTTTAAACAAAAAATAAATAATCGTAGCAGGTATTGTTCCTATAACAATATACCCGATTATCAATCTTTCTTTCTTCATTGATGAGTCAAAAAGAGATTGAATCAATAAAGATATTTTTTTTCTAAAAAAAATTAAAATAGCAAGCAGAGAACCAAAATGTAATATCACCTCAAAAGTAATCCCCGGCTCATGCACTCCTAATATTGAACCCATAATGACAAGATGTCCCGATGATGAAACCGGTAAAAATTCAGTCAGCCCTTGCAGTAGTCCGAGTATAAACGCATCAAAGTATGTCATAATTGCCTTTTTCTTTAGAGAACTCTAAAGTCAATTCCAAAGAAAAAGTTATCAGCATTGTCTAACTCTAATTCACCGTATAAATCAATATTTTTATTCAAATTCCATTTAACACCGCCGTTAAAACCAATTTCTAAATCAGAATTTGAGTTAAAAGACTCTAACCGCACAGATAACCTTCCATAAGGAGACAAAATTGAGCCGTTGCTCATTTTTAATGGGTACGACCCAATATACTGCCCGCCTAAAGACCACAATGAAGTCATATCAAAATCATAATATTCAAAAAATCCACCCAATGCCATATCAAAGGGACCATTTTGCAAAGATGAATCAATAGAAATAAAATTATACTTAAAGTCAGCAGCAAACATTAGCGAAGCATCAGAATTGCCGCCTCTGTCAATTAAACCAAGTTTTATTCGCCCATCAGTATTGTCTGACATACCGTATGTGAAAATACCTCCAAAATTTGTATTATCGCCTACTCCGATAATTCCCATAAAGTTACCATTTCCCATTCCAATCGTATTGGCAGTATTTAAAGAACCAAAACCACCTGCTGCGACTATTGCTGAAAAGATAAAAAATAAAATTGCGAACATTAAAATAGTTTTTTTCATAATGAAATCCTTTTATATGAAATTATAATAGTCATTTATTTTTCGCCATGTAAAATCTATAAACAAAAATTTAAAATCAACAAAAATAATCCTTTTGTTACAAGTACTCTTAATACTTGAATGAGTTGCATAAAACTTAAAATAATTTTTTTTTCGGGTTTAACATTTTTACCCATCTATAGGAGTTCAACGGCTTACGGTAGTTGAATGACTCTCATCTTTATCTATAGCCATAATAATTGTTTTTTTTGTCAATTTCAAATACACATCGAAACAGTCAGAAAGATAGGCATATCTATTCCTTACAAACTATCAGTTTGAGAGTAGATGACCTGTTCTCTACTTTTTAAAAAACCGAGAACTTAAAATACTTGTGCGGGTTGGCTTGGATGTCTGAAATCAATGAATTCATACGTGTCATAAGGTCAGTCATTTCAGAATATAAAGCAGTATCATTTACAAGCATGCCGACATTCCCCTCGGCTATATTAATTTTGTGTAAGATAGAATCAAGAGAGGCAGTGCTTTGAGCCAAATTATCATAAAGTTTTGGGTCGTTTACCAGTCGTCCTATAGTTCCGGTATTGCTGTCAACTTTTGTAGAGATAGAACCGATTGCATTGGAAGTTTGCTCTAATGACTCCACTATACGAACCTGATTTTTTTGCAGTTCTGCTGTAAGCTTTGTTAATTCACCAAGCAAAGTTGTCATTTGATTGTACATAGCATCATCGGTTGCAATTTTCCCAAGAGTTCCTTCTCCTCTGTTCATCCGAGTAAGAAGAGTATCAACATTATTTATAGTGCTATGCATACTTGCCAGAGAATTCTCCGCTTCCACAAAAACAGCATCAACCGAACCGGCATTTATTGTCGGAACAATATCCATATCGTTTATTGGATTACCTCCATCCACACCCGGAATCACCTCGATATATTTATCACCTAAAAATCCGATAGTACCAAGCTGCACCAGTGCTTTGGTAGTCATACGATCCCAAACTTCTTTTTTTACACGACAAACAAGTTCAACCTGTTTTTCCGGTGAGATATTCACAAATTTCACAGACTTGACATTTCCGACTTCAACTCCTGACATCCATACCGGAGAACCGGTAACAAGTCCATTGACATTTTTGAAGTAACACACAAATTTTTTCTTGGATTCAAAAATCGAGGTTCCACCGCCGGAGAGCGAAGCCCAAAACATAACAGCAATTGCAAAAGAAATTACTATTCCGACTTTGAGTGTACCCCATTTCACTTTTGTTGTTCGCTGCATATTCATATTAGTTATATCCTATGTATAATTAAAAAATTCTTTTCTGAGTACTTCGTTAAATGACAAACGAAAAGGTGCTAAAAACTGTAAGACTTTTAAATCTTTTGAATCCCGCAATTCCTCGAGAGTACCGTCAAAGGCAACTTCACCCTCTATGATAACAATAAATCTCTTGGCAAAACCAATAGCATCGGTAATCTGATGTGTAACTACGATTGTAGCAATCTGACGTTCTCTGTTTAATTTTGTTATCAGTTCTAAAACATTTTCAGTAGATTGAGGGTCAAGACCGGTTGTCGGTTCATCATAGAGCATCGCTGTAGGAGCAGTTGACAATAAAGATCTTCCGATAGCAACACGACGCTGCATACCGCCTGAAAGTTGTTCGGGAAGTTTATTCATAATCTCATGAGCATTTAGTCCGACAAACCCAAGCATTTCAACAGCACGTTTCCCAACTTCTTCAATAGAAAGATTGGTATGTTCAAGCAGATAAAACCCTACATTTTCCCAAACAGACATAGAATCAAACAAAGCACCGTCTTGAAAAACCATTCCGATTTTTTTACGAATTTCCTGCTTTTCTTTTTCTGAAATATGGCAGATATTCTGCCCATCTACAAAAATATCGCCCTCATAGGGACAATCAAGCCCTAAAATCAAACGTAATATTGTTGATTTCCCTGAACCGGATGGTCCCATAACAACAACTGATTCTGATGAATCAACATTGAAAGAAACATTTTTTAATACAGGATTGTCACCATATGAAAAACTGATATTTTTAATCTCAATCATAAATAACCTTTTAAATACGAGGATGCAATCTTTGTAATAAAAAAGTTGACAACTAAAATCACGATAGATGACAGCACGACTGATTCTGTCGTTGCTTTGCCAACACCTTTTGTTCCGCCTTCGGCATTAAAGCCTTTGTAACATGCAATAAAAGCTATCACAAATGAGAAAACTATTGGTTTAATAATTCCAATAAAAAGATTTCCAAAAATCAAACGCTCTTTCACAGCAGCAAAATACATCGTTCCAGACACATGAGCCAAAAATACTGCAATAATATATCCTCCTAAAAGAGCAATTACATCACAAAATATAGTTAATACCGGCACCATCACCATCAATGCTAAAAGTCTCGGAACCGCAAGTTTTTGAATCGGGTCAATACCAAAAGATAAAAGTGCATTGATTTGGTTAGATGATTTCATAGCACCAATTTCAGCAGTAATTCCGGCAGCAACTCGAGCAGCTATCATAAGAGCAGCCAACACCGGACCAAGCTCCCTGACAATAGCAATTGTCATAATACGCCCCAAATAATCCTTTGCACCAAAATCTGCCAGCTCGTTTGAAAAAGCGAGTGCAAATCCCTGTCCTGCAAATATACCGGTTAAAATCACTAAATAAAGTGACCCAATGCCAATAAGATACATCTGCTCTTTTGTCTCAGCAAAATAAAAAGGACGACGAAAAACTCCTGTTAACACTTTAACTGAAAAATAAGTTAGGTTCTGAGCAGTATAGACAAAGTGCTTCAACCCTTTATTTATAATCGAAAAAATAGTAAATCCTTTCTTTCAGATACAATCAAACTTTTCTAACATAGATAAGATGCTAAAATTATCAACAGAAAAAAAGTAAAATTGTTTAAAAAAAATCAAAGACAAGATATAATTTTTTCGTTATATATAAATCTGAGATTAAATGTATTTTATACAATAATAGGATTAAAATAGAAAATGTCTGAAAATAAAAAAAGAGGTCACTGTATCACCCTGTTCTCAGGAGGATTAGATTCTGCATTAGCTGTTCTTTTAATGTTACAACAGGATATTGAGGTCACAGCCTTGACATTTATGACTCACTTTGGATGTGATTTAGGTGACAGATCATCGTGCGGGTCAAATCCGTACCCGGCTGCTGAAAAATACGGTTTTAATGTAAAACTGATGCATTTAGGACAAAAATTCGTAGATATTATCGAAAAACCAAAATACGGCTACGGGAAAAACATGAATCCTTGTACAGATTGTCGGATTTTGATGCTTGAAGAAGCTAAAAACTTAATGGAAATGGTAAATGCCGACTTTATTGTCACCGGTGAAGTAATGGGACAACGACCTATGTCACAAGTAAAACATAAGCTCAATCTTGTCGAAAACGCTACCGGTCTCAAGGGGAAATTACTTCGCCCTCTCTCGGCTAAACTGCTTAAACCGACCGATGCGGAACTCAACGGCATGGTTGACCGTGAAAAGCTTGAGGGTATTTCCGGTCGAGGACGGCATCGTCAGATTGAACTCGCCAAACAATTTGGACTTGATGATTACCCAAACCCTGCTTCGGGATGCCTGCTTACAGATGAAAATTACTCTATTCGTCTGCGTGATCTTTTAAAACATTCAGTGCATCTTACAGATCGGAAGAGCGTCGTGTAGGGAAAGAGTGTAGATCTCGGTGGTCGCCGTATCATTAAAAAAAAAAAACAGAAAAGAAACAAAGAAAAAAAACAAAAAAAAAAATAGAAGACAAAAACATAATAACTACAATCTAACTTAGTCGACTCTCACCCATTGTAAGAGTATCACAAGCTCTATAGA
>CAJVYT010000202.1 GCA_913009765.1 uncultured candidate division Zixibacteria bacterium | reverse complement strand
TAATACTTTAATTATTTTTGTTTTTTTTTTTTAATGATACGGCGACCACCGAGATCTACACTCTTTCCCTACACGACGCTCTTCCGATCTCGTTTGTCTCAGCAGCTATTAAAAGTTTATTATTTCCAAGATATAAAATTTTAATTATCCTTGGCCAGGATTTCCAAAATCCGTCGGGTTCATTTTCTAATGTAGAATGGGGCTTTTGTAAAGAATTCGGAGGATAAAACCATTTTGGAGTATAATTAAGTGTACGAAGTAATTTTCCAAATATATTATAAACGTTTATCTTGGCATCCACACTAAAAGTCTGATAGATTTTACCTTCATCGTCAATATCAATTAAAGATGCAACACCAATCCAAAGAGTGCTGTCAAAAGCAACTTGAGGAGTATAAGCAAATGAACGAAGGAGTTCACCTTTCGAGGAATAAATTGTACAGTAATTGCCGGCATTGATATTACCGGTATAATCAAGATTAAGTCCGGCTGCAAGAAAGGTACCGTCAGCAAGTTTGCGAATCTCATTAGGGACGGCGGTATTTCCAGTAAGTAAAAAACTTGAAACATATTTATTGTTGTTATCTGTAATTAGTATTCGTCTGTTGTTGTTATCACAAATCAAAAGATTATTATCTGAAGTATAATATATGGAAACCGGTAGTGCTACTTCATTTTTTTTTCTACCATTGGATGCGACTTTGCTGATTAAACTTTTTGGGTTAAACGACTCTATGTCTTCCGTAGTAAAATGTGAAACAGAACTCATATTATATGTGTGAGGGGAAGCAATTTCTAAATCTAACTTATCGATTTCCAATGATACAACATTGTGGTTTTTGGGATTTATAAAAGCTGCTTTAGTTCCTAAATAATTAACTGAGCAGTAACTCCAGTCCGTCCAAGCATTTTCACCTGAAACTTGAATAGATTCAGGAATATTGTATTCCTTTTCTATGCTGAATAAATTATTCAATGTGCAGAGGGTACTTAATATAATAATTAAGGCATAACTCATACTTTACATCCTTTCAATCATGAATTAAATTAAAACATTAATCTATAAAATATAAGTACAGGAGTTATACTATTTCTTTAATACACTAAATATAGTGATTGATTATTATGCAGCATTATCATACTCACAAACACAGGCACCACTTAGTTTTGGACATCTACAACCGACAATTACCCCGCCTTGATTTATTGGTGTTCCTGCTGAAAATTTTATCTTAGGCTGAGCTTTTGCAGCAGCCGGTGTAACAATGGCTATACCTTCAAATAAGGAAAAACCTAATAGTAAAAATACAACCCAAATTAGTTTCATTTTTTTTAACAAAATAAAAACTCCCTTCCATCTAATATTTTAGATAGTTTTATTATTACATAACTCCCATACTTACTATATACAATACAGTAATTTCGGTTTTTTTGTCTATTTTAGATATGTAAAATTATATCATATAGACAATATGTAAAACAATAACTCCGCTCATTAATTATGTGTATGCAATAGATGAATAAACGATAAACGCAAGAGAAACATATCGCCTTCAAAAATATTTGTCAAGTAAAATATTTTGACTTTTTGAACATTCAATAAGCTGTAAATATGTAAAACCGTGAATTTTTATTTCAACTCAAACAGTGCTTCTTCGTATTCACATACTTTGACAAATCCTAGTTTTGTATACGAGGCTATTGCAGGTTTATTGTCAGCTTTTACATTGAGACAAACAGTTTTGTTTTCCGAAGTTAATTCTTCAAGTAGCCGTGAGGTGACCATTGTAGAGATGCCTTTATCTCGATAATCTTTTGCTGTTGTGATATTTCCTAAAACAGCAATTTGATATTCATCGGAATCAACATGCACTCCACTCACCGATACTACTTTGTCATTATCAAAATAGCCGTAATATTTACCTGTCTCAATCATTCGTTTGGTAAAGTAGTTCTGTGGATAAGCATCTTTATATAATTGTCTGAGCATATCAAGATGCCACATATCAAGCTGTATAATCTTAGAGCTGTCAGAAGAAACCGGTTTCTTTAATTTCTCGAGTTTCATTTTAAAATGTGTACCAAGTTTTGTTTCAGAATAGTTCTCTAAAAACATATTTCTACATTTCTCTTGGAAGTGACAATAGAATTTTATTGGTAATAGCGGCAGCATCTGATTGAGAAGTTCCGCAAACCGTTCAGTCAGACCAAACGTTAAAACAGTCGGAAGTTCACATCCTGTATAGACTAAAATAACTTCTTCTATTTTTGCTTTGTTGTGATAGTCAACTGCCCACTGACAGTTATCAAAATAAAAATCATCAAGATCGCCGAGGTGATACGAAAACAGCACTTTGTCTTTTTCAAAATGCCGTTTGAGCCGATGTTTATCGAACGAAAATATAAGCATAGATACTAATGTACAAACATGCTGTCTATATCTTGGTTTATTTGCGGGTTGCTATAGTATTCTATTCCGTCAAATTTCACGCCTATAAAAAACATTGCTTTCCCTTTACCGGCAATTTCTATTTTTTTGGGAAACCAAAGATTATTTTCATATTCTTTATACAGGATAGTTAAGTTGAGCTCTTTCATTTTAAACATTGTTTTTTTTGTCAATTTAGCCGGGGAAAAATCTACCCTCACCAATTGAAAAGATTCCGAATCAAAATAGTAGCTTCCATTTAGAAGATATGCTTTATCTTCTTTCGCTCTTACTTTAAAAGAATGACAAATATACCCTTCAATAGTATCGGGTGCGATACCAAGATACTCTATTGTGTAAAGGTCTTTATTTTTTGGGTAAAAAGGTTTCAGCATTGAATAAGAAATATCGCTGGTTTTTCTTTTTTTCTTTTTTTCTTTTCTCTCTTTGGCGGCAGCCTGCAATTTTTCTTCAGACTGTTTCACTGATTTTTTATAATAAGCAAGATAATCTTCTACTAAAAAAGCAGTATCGGCTTCATATTTAATATAAATTTTTTTTTCAAAACGAACTTTTTCTACAAACTCGCCGTCTTTATTTTCACCCTCAACAAATTCAGCATCAAAAGTTACATTTTTAACAATATCCCTTTGCTGTTTGTCAACTTCAAGAATCTGCTTTATCAGCGTACTATCTGTACTCTTATTTTGAGCAGAGATAAAGCTCACGGTTATAAACAAAAGCAAAATTAGCATAAAATATTTTTTCATTAAAAAGACCCTTCATCTATTGATACTTCTAAAATATTATCTCCTACCACAAGTTGATCAACAACATCCATACCGGATATTACCTGACCAAAAACAGTATAGCGTCCTTCAAGATGCGGCTGCGGCGAAAGAGTTATAAAAAATTGTGAGCCTCCGGTGTCCTTACCGGAAGTTGCGATACCAACTGTACCTCGAATATATTTTTCAGATGAATACTCGCATCGTATCATATAGCCGGGACCGCCCCATCCTGTTCCTTCGGGGTCACCTCCCTGAACAACAAAATCAGGAATCACACGATTAAAAGAAAGTCCTTCATAAAAAGATTTATCCACTAAATCAATAAAATTGAGAACAGTTAAAGGAGCAATATCAAAATATAACTCCATTTCAAATTCGCCTTTATTTGTCAAAATTACTGCATAGGGGTTTATCTTATATTTTTTTATCGCACGGTATATTTCAGATGTAGAGATACGAGTTTGAGGCTGTCGTATAATATCAGAGCGGTTCTCACCGAGTACCGACTTGTATACTTCGGCAGCATCTTTACGAACTATATATTCATTATCCAAAGCCATGTTAACTAAAATCCGCAAAGCATTAGTGTCTGCTTTATTCTCTTCTAAAAATGATTTTGCACAGCCAACCAAAGTTCGTCTTATGTTAATATTTAATATATTTGATGTCATAGAGAGTTTACGAAGTTTGGGAAGATACGCTTTCAGTTTCCGACTACCGATTTCATCAATAGCAAGAGTCGGCAGCATATAGGCGGAATCGGCAAGAGCTTGGTCGAGATAAAATTTTAAATTAGTTGAATCAAGAATCAGAAGTTGGTTGAATGCTGATGCACGCACCGAAACATTCTTATCAGAAAAAAGTGCCGATAGACGGGGTTTTACTTTTGAAGATTTTGTTAAACCAAAAGCATCTGCGGCGGCGGCTCGTATACGATAGTTTTCGTTCCGCATAAGAGAATCAATCAGTATAACTGCTCTATCATTTTCAACAGTGGCAAGATATTTTATGGCTGAAATTGTTATATTGGTTGGTGAATTTGTATTTAAAATTCTTTTTACACTCACTATGGCGTTTTTATTATTTTGGCGAACTAATGCATCTATTATAAGTGCGGTCAGTTTTTCATCTTTTTCTGTATCTAATTTTTGCTGAAGTTTTTTCTGTGCGGTATTTGTTTTTTTTGATGAAAGTGAATTTATCGCCTGTGCCGCTACATTGTTATCTTCATCATTTAATGCAATTGATAAATAAAGTATAGCATCCTTACTGCTTGAAAGCCCTACACCTCGAACAGCTAAAGAACGAACATAGGGGTCAGCATCAGCTAAAAATGATACATAAAAATCATATGCTTCTTTAATATGCATTCGTGTAAGTGCAAACAGACCGGCTATACGAACTTCATCATCTTTTTCATTTTGTAAAAACTGCATAAGTGCAGCCGCTTCTTTTTTACCGCCTGAACGAAAAAGAGCCATACACGCTTCTTTGCGAACTTCGGGAGAGGGGTGGTCAAAATATGAGGTCAGCAGTTTATGGACCGAACTGTTTGTGCTGTCGGCAAGCCGTCCTGCCGATGCGACCAGTAATGCTCCAACTCGCGAGGGAGCCTCAAAACCGACATCTAATAGTTTTTCGGCATAAGCTGATTCACCTGTTAAACCGATTGCAAAGGCTGCCGATGCGGCGACATCATCAACATCGGTGGTTATAAGTTGAAATAAAGTTTTTCCGGAATTTTTCCCACCGACACGACCTATGGCAAGGGCTGCCCTACTACGAACAGTTATAGTATCATCTTTTAAATATGTTGAAAATTGATCAACCGATGCTCGGCTGTCTTCCAGATGTATTATCTCGGCAAGTTTTTCTTCTGTCGAACGGGTGCGAAAATTGTCGTAGATATAATATGCCGCTGTCGTAAAAAGAAGTAAAACAATTACAATTATTATTTTATTTTTCATTCTGAAATCTACAGGGGAATTGAATGACGGTCAACTATTATAATGCATAAAAAAAGGATAAGGAAAAGGTGATTTTCCTGTTGTTTTGATGAGTAAATGGGGAAGGAAATGTATTTTCATGTTCTGTCTGTTCCTGAACCGCTTATGCGGGTTGTGAACTGACTATTCTATTTATAGGTGTCAGGTGTCATCACGCTAAAGCGTGACAGCACCTGACACAACAAGGCAAGGGTTATCAATTATCAGGGATTTACTATTTAGAGAATTTTTTTACGGATTTTTCAAATGAGTCAGAACTCATCTTTTTTAATGAATGCGAGAGTTTTTGTATATCGGTTTTATCTAAACTGTTAAGTTCTTCGGCAAATTTGCCCGACGCTATTTCATCGAAAACTTTTTTCATATTCTTTTTAACCGATGAGTCGATAATCTTTTTTCCATTTTTCACCGAGCCATATTTTGCGGCAACCGAAATACGCTCATACATACCAATAATACCATGCTCTTTAATCAGTTTAATTATCAAATCAAGCTGGTAGCAGACTTCCAAATATGCATTGTCAGACGGTAACCCATTTTCTGTCAAAGTATTATAGCCATTAAAAATCAGTTCGCTCAGTCCCCCACAGAGAACCGCCTGTTCGCCAAACAAATCACCAATAGCTTCATTTTTAAAACTGTTGGCAACCAGTCTGTTTTTTTGAATACCAATTGCTTCTGCCAATGCGATAAGAAGCTGTTTGGAGCTTTTCTTTTCATTTTCTATCGCTTTAAAAGCAGAGACAGATTTATCGGTCAGATATTTTTCCCGTAATACTATTCCGGGAGCATGAGGAGCAATCAGTAAAATATCAGAATCTTGGAGTGGTTTAATAAATTGAAAATGTATTGCAAAACCATGTAAAAAAACAAATGTTGTCTTCGGTTTTAAAAAAGGCTGAATTTCTGTGTTGTAAATCCGCCCTTGTAAATGGTCTGGTAAAGCAAAAATGAGAATATCTGCTGTTTTCACTGCTTTTGGTGTAGTGGTAACAACGAATTTATCTGATTCCCCGAATTTGCGGGATTTTGATTTTGACGGCAGCCCGATAACAACATCACAGCCGGAATCTCGAAGGTTGAGTGCCACCGCTCTGCCCTGTGAACCATAACCCAAAACTGCAATTTTTTTATTTTTCAATTCCTTTTTTAACATGAACTGAATATACTTGAGTAAAGAGAGATTGCCAATAGCTTGTTTAAATGCCTTTTAAATAAATCAAGTCCCCTTCGACTACGAGGCTGTGTCGCAATAGGCAATGTCTGTTCACAAACCCACTTTGTGGCTTCAGGAACAGACATAACATGGAGAAAAATTAAATTATGACACAGCCTCTCCGCTCAGGGTGACTTGAATTCACAACATTAAAATAAGTCATGCGAGCGGAGTCGAAGTAAGACTTATTTTAAATAGGAAAAATAAAAAATGACACCTGAACACCATATAGCCGCAATTCGCAAAATTGTAGAAAATGCCCTCAAAGAAGATATCGGGAAAGGCGACCTTACCTCGCTTGCCTGCTTAGAGCCAAATCCGATGAAGGCACAAATCAAAGCAAAGTGCAACGGCATACTATCGGGGATTAAACCGGCACTTCTTGCTTTTGATATTGTTGACTCGGCAAATATAATCCGCCCATTGAAAAATGACGGTGATTCTTTCAAGCATGGTGATATTATTATTGAAATTGAAGGGTTTAATCAGACTGTTCTCACGGTCGAACGAACCGCTCTGAATTTTTTAGGACATCTAAGCGGTATCGCATCACTGACCAACCGGTTTGTTAAACTTACCAATGGTACAAATTGTAAAATTTTAGATACTCGCAAAACAACACCGGGGCTGCGTCTGCTTGAAAAAGAGGCTGTCACACACGGAGGAGGATATAACCATCGGATAGGACTTTATGACATGATATTGATAAAAGATAATCATATAAGTTCGGCGGGTTCAATAACAAATGCTATCAAACAAACAAATGAATTTTTAGATGCAACGGATTTTAGAATACAGTTTGATACAACAAAAGATAAAATAGAAATCGAAGTTGAAGTTGCCACTATTGATCAACTTACCGAAGCTATTAAATGCGGCGTGATGCGGCTACTTCTGGACAACCAATCGCTTGAATCAGATCGGAAGAGCACACGTCTGAACTCCAGTCACACTGATATATCTCGTATGCCGTCTTCTGCTTGAAAAAAAAAAAACAAACAACAACCTGACAAAACATTTAATCATAGATTATTCCATCATCTTATCATACACTATACTCATTTTAACACTGTTAATTCATTCTCTGTCTACACCCTCTCGCTAA
>CAJVYT010000201.1 GCA_913009765.1 uncultured candidate division Zixibacteria bacterium | reverse complement strand
ACCGCCGTATAGGTGATATAGAAACCTTTTCTAAAGAAGTATATGTTTGGGCCGGTCAACGAGATCGCCGGAAGGCGACCATTTCCTGGCAGTTTACAAAGAGCAAAGCCCGTGAAAAACTTAAGAGACATTACAAAACTATCAGAAACTAATGTCACAGTGCACTAGTCAGTAATACTACTCCTGAGCTGATTGGCATATGGCATGCAGATGATGAGAAAAAAGTCACGTATTCCCGCATTGTTTTTGACGGTGAATACGCAGTGCTAACCCGGGCCGGGGACCAAAAAGAATTAGTCCTTTCGTACGAATTTACTCCTGATGGTTCACCCATGCAGTTAGACCTCTTAACCCAGACCGGTAAAAAACTGCACTACACCATTGATTTTGACGGACAAAACTCAGTTAAGTTTAACGTTAAAAACCGGGATGAAGTTACTTACCATAAGGACGTGAGCGGGCCGGATGAACAATTGCATGTTCTACTGAAAGCGGCCACGTTGTCAGCTCTCGTTACCATTGGTCAGCAGGGGGGCTACTACTTTCTTGATGATCAGATACAAAAAGACGGTCGTACCGTTTATCTGAATGAGGACAAAAATATCGTTCCTGCTTTTGAGACCGTACGCAATCAGATAGCACTTGGAATACATGACCGGTTTACGAATCTCTTAAAGAAAACCCGCTTCTTTGAGGATATGGAATTTGATGCCCTGGAAAGTAAAATTGACGTTCACGTTAATTTTACGGACAATGAAATGAACGTTTCTGCAAGTTTGCCTGAGTCCTCTATGGAACGAATCCCTAAAGTCATAACTGCTCACTATCTGAATGTACGACTTAAAGAACTCCTTATGGTCAGCTCAGAAATAGTTGATGAATGCTTTGAAAGTCCTGGTTCAATTACGCTCTCCAGGCTTCATGATATTACGGAAGAGCACGGGGTATCAGTCAGGGCATTTAATGGCGTCATTGTGATCAGGGACCATCAAAGCGTACTGTCGTCAGAAATGGACTCGTTTGTCGGCGAAGATTCAGAAAACGTGACAGTGAGTCCTTATCAAGAATTAGCTTTAGGTGTTTATTATTACCCGCCATACAAGCTGGTTTTTGCCGTAAAACCGGCAGGAGCTGCCTTAGCCGGATTGGAGCTCGAACGGATAATGGGAAAAAAGTTAGGCAGTGACGTGCATAAATGGAAGATTTGGTGAAATGACAATAAATCAGGGCTGGATTATTGTTTGCACTTCAAGTAATACTTGAACAATCACACTCCATTTTCCCTCCCAATAGTCAGGCAGGGTCTCTACAGCTCTTGCTTTCGACCAAACAGAAACGGGTTTGGCACGACCAAATACGCCTCAATGAGCGCTTTGAGACGATTTTCACTTCTCAATCCTTTGCGTTTATCAGGAAGTCGAGGCTGTTGCTCTTACTCGACTCATTGGATAAAGCCAGCAACCTGATAATCCGCAGGCTTGCTCGTGACTGCCTGGATTGATTAATTCCCGCCCAATGGAGTGTGATTGTGTTTTTAGTCAGATTTGGGTTTATGTTTGAATCCCCATAAATGGGGATTGGTGCGGTTCATTACATTCACCGCACGTGCTCGCTCGGTGAACCTCGCTCGCATACGCTGAGGTGGTTCCTGAAGTGATTCCTTAAAGAAGCAGGTAAATCAATGCAATGCATTGAAAACAAAGGAGTAAAAGGCTTAAACCTTTTACTAATATATGTGATAATTGTGCTATAACTGACTATCACAAAAGTGTTACAATGAGATAATTTTATATATACTTAAAATGACCTCAAATAAATGAAAAAAATACTAGAGGCCCTTACAGGCATAAAATATTCTGAAAAATGGCCTAACCAAGTATCATTGGTAAAGTATGATCGAATGGATGAGCCCCCAAGTTATCTAATTAGATTGGTTTTTACAGTATTTCTTAAAGCAATGCTCCCCGAAGGAGGAGATAAATCTGACTGGGAATTGCCGATAGAATATAAGGGGCGGATATGGTTATTATGGGATTGGAAAAGATATGCTTGGAATTTAGAAGGTCCCCCGAATCATACAAAGGAAGCTGAAGAATTAATTAAGAAAATAAAAGCCGCTGCTGCAATTATGGATCGCGACTTAGCATTAACTGCAAAGAAAAAATATGAGAGTGGAGAGTTTTCACTGCAAAATCAATATCATAAGCTACGTGGCTTATATGACTTCTTCAGGGAGAATTCAGAGAAATCGTCAGTTAAAAAACAAAAAGTTTCCCACGGGAATACAGGAGCAAAGGGCGATATAGATACAGCAATTCACAGCTTGTCCAGCGAGCTTAACTTGCAGTACCAGAAGCTAAGGAGGATAGAAGCAAATACAATAGCTGCTGTAGTATTTTATTTAGCAATGATTGAAGTTATCATGGATGCCTGCTTTTCTCTAAGTGACCGGAAAGATTTAACTTATGCTGACTTCAAAGGTATGAATTGGTCTGAAAGGCTTAAATGGTTAATTCCAGTAGGTTCAAGCAATGATTTAAATAGACTTTTTTCTGACATAGTTTTTATCCGAACCGAATATAGAAACTTGACGGTTCATTCATCACCTGAATTCTTTTTCCACATTCCTTATTTTGGATTAGTTCCGTCAACTTATAAAAAGCATTTTCTGCCTCATGCTAAACAGCATCCATCAATAGGTGAAGAACAGGCTAAGAAAATATTTGAGATTTTTGGCCGGTTTGAAGCAATGTTGCGTAAACGTGATGAGACAAAATTCGGCATGATATATGCTGAATCAGGACTTCCAATCCATATTGATAATAAAACGGTTTCCAAATTAAAAAGAAAAATGAATTCATTGGATGAGTTTAAGTCTGAATTAGAGCATATATGCAGTTTGCAGGATGCTTTTGATAACATGGATATTTAAAGGAGTATTATATTTCAAACATTGGTCATAATAAGTTACATAGTACCTCTTTATTTGCGAGTAATATTTATATACCTGGCAAATAAATTTAATAGTAGAAACTAAATAACGAGAATATAATGACAGAAATTAATTTTCAGAAGATTAGAGCATTTCAAGGCGGTAAAAGAGAAGCATTTGAAGAATTATGTTGTCAAATTTATCATCGAAACCCCGGCAAAAAATTACCTGAAAATAGCAAGTTTCATCGTTACAGGGGGGCAGGGGGGGATGGCGGTGTCGAAGCTATATCGGTATTGCCGGATGGCACAAAGTGGGGGGTGCAGTCAAAGTTCTTTAACAACTTAGGAAGTTCTCAATTCCGTCAGATGACAGACTCATTACAAAAAGCAGTTCATAATCATCCAGAGTTGACTCGCTACATTTTCTGTTTTCCACTTGACCCGACAGGGCCTACGTCAGGAGGCCGAAGGGGTAAGAGTCAGACAGAAAAGCTTGAAAAATGGAAAAAGGAAAGAACAGAAGAACTTTCCTCTCAAGGCACAATATTAGATATCGAATTTTGGCATGAGAGTTTCCTGCGAAGCCAACTAATCGATGTTGATCCATTTGGCGGCTTAAGGCGCTATTGGTTTGATGATTCGATAATGACCAATGCGTGGCTTCAACAGCGTCTGGAAGAAGCTGTCTCACAAGCCGGAAAGCGCTATTCTCCTGAATTATCAGTAGATGTGCCTGCATTTGATGCTCTTGAATCTTTTGCATGCGCAGTACGTTGGGTGCAGAGGGTAAACAATTCTCTTGATATGCTGCGTAAAGAAACAGAAAGTTGGAATCGCCGCACGGAGACCACTGATGAAGTACCAGAGGATATTCGAGACAATGTGGAAAATATATCTGAAGGGCTTTATAAACTCAGAAATGAAATTGAAACTATCCTTGATACAGAACAAGTTTTTAATTACAAAGGCGTAAATGAAACAATAGAGCAACTTATTAGTAAAGCAACGAGTGCAGAGAAGAAGTTTTTCAAAGAGTTTTGCGATAAACATGGTTCGAAATCTGATACTCCGGGATTTAGGCAGTTTCATGCTGAATACATATGTGATTTTCCAGCTGGAAAATTAGATATATCAAGAGACTTACTGAAGTGTTTGAACCAGATTGCGGTATGGTTAGACAGTCAAGAGACCATATTACCGAGTAGTCCTACTATGCTTTTACGTGGACCAGCTGGTGTCGGAAAAACTCACGCTATAGTTGATCATGCGTTGCACATAAGCAAAAGACAGCAAATAGGTATAGTTTTTTTCGGAGAGGACTTTACTGAGGGTGAGCCGTGGGAAACGATATCAAGTAAACTTGGATTAGCTGGAAATATCAGCCGAGATGAACTCTGGAGTATGATAAATGCCGCTTCTGAGGCAACAGGCAAGCATGCTTTAGTGTATATTGATGCTATTAACGAATCTGAAGACCGTCATAAATGGAAACAATCTTGGCTACCGACATTACGCCAGCAACTCAAGCATTTCCCATGGATAAAACTATGTGTATCGTGCCGAGATACTTACATAGATGAATCAATAGATATTGGGAATGAGTGGCCTGAATTTGAACATAATGGTTTTATTGGACGTGAGTTTGACGCAATTAGACAATTTTTCGAATTTTATGAATTACAGCCACCTGCAACGCCTCTATTGCAAAGAGAATTTGCAAATCCTTTATTTCTGCACTTGGTTTGTCAGGGACTAAAAGATTCAGGTATTGACTCTGTACCCTTGGGAAGCCTCGGGTTCGCAGCTGTGCTTCGTCTTTTAATTGAAGAAAAGAACAAACATGCGGCAAAAGTATGCCGATATGATCCCCGAGATAATAAAGTTAACCAGGCAGTTGAAGCACTGGCTGGACAGATGGCTACAGACAATAATCGGTTACTTCCTCTGGATATAGCAAAGACTATAGTTGAAGAAATATTTGCAGTTGAAGATTACAGCCGATCATTATTTAGGCAGCTAGAAAAGGAAGGCCTTGTCTCATTAGTAGAAAAAAGAGCAAACCCGCTCGGTCCGAAAGAATGGTTTTGTCGATTTACATTTGACCGGGTCGCTGACTTTTTGGTTTCTCTTTCATTGCTGAGTGATATAGATACTCATAATCTTAAAACAGTATTTACTGATGGACCACTTGCTTTTTCAGTTATTTCAGAAGAATCAGCTAAAGAGCATAGGGGGGTACTGGAAGCGTGCTCAATTATTCTGCCGGAAAAATATGATGTCGAAATAGCTGATATTGTTGAAAATCTGGATCGTTACAAAACAATTTTGCCTGTTATTTTTGCTGGTTTTCAGTGGCGTGATCCAAAGACTTTTTCAATGAAGACGACAAAGTTGGTTTATGAAGGATTGTCTAAATATGATTCATTTTTTGCAGCGATGGATGCTCTATTAGGTTTAGCTGTCATTCCTGATCATCCTATGAATGCTGAATTTATTGATAGCATGTTAGTTCGTACGGATATGACAGAAAGAGATACTTTTTGGTCTAGTATGCTTCATGAGGATTTTGAGAAAAAAGCGTCTGCATGGAGATTGATTGAATGGTCTCTCAAAGCAGACTTAAAACCATTTAGTCACAAAACAACTGAATTATGGGCTGTTATTCTTGCTTGGTGCTGTTCAGCTCCAGACCGGAGAGTTCGTGACCGGGCTACTAAAGGATTAACAAAACTGTTTATAGCTAGGCCTATTATTATTAAACAAATAATTGACAGATTTATTCATACTGACGATGATTTTGTTATGGAAAGGATAACTTTATCAGCATATGGTGCACTTTTACGATTAGAAGATAATAAAATCCTTAAAGACATTGCTGAATATTTATACAATGTAATTTATTTAAGCGATGAAGTACCACTAAGTGCATCAATACGTGACTGGTATAGATTAATTATGGAGATCGCTTATCACAGCAAGATATTGGGTGGTAGTGTTGACCCTGACAAGTTTAGACCGCCATACAATAGTCCATGGCCAATAGATTTTCCATCTGAAGAAGATGTATCGCACTTAAAGGAAAATGACGCTTTTAAACTACACATGAATCTTGATGATTCTGGCATTGGTACTGATTTTGTTCATTATGTGTTGGAACCCCGTGTTTTACGTGAATATGACATTGATTCTGCTGGAATTACAAGGGCTCAAGTTCATCGTTGGTTTTTGAAAGAAGTCGAAAAGTTAGGATATCCGGGTCAGGATAATAGATGTCATCGCCATGATAGATATATAGTAGGTAAGTACGGAGGTGGTCGTGCGAAGCCAGTCTGGGCTGAGCGGTTGGGGAAAAAATATTATTGGATTTTGTTGCATCGCTTAGCAGGAATATTAGCTGATCATTTGCCTATTTCAAAACATTCTTGGGGTCATGAAAAAGAAACTTCTTATCCTAGGTTTCAAGGCATTGATTTGCGTGATATCGACCCGACAGATCTAAGGATTTATTCGAATAAACCCAAAAAGAATATGGAATGGTGGAAGCCTGTGAGTTATGATTTTAATGCTGTTGCTAACTTGAGTAATGAGGACTGGATGTGGAAAAAAGACTTTCCAAACATTTCAGATACAATAATTGTTACGGATGACCAAGGGGAGCAATGGTTATATCTTTCTCTTTATTGTCCTTTGGAATTTAAATTGGATGACAATAAAGATTCTGATTGCCCATATAAAAGAATAGCTATTTTATATAAAACTGTAACTGCTTCTGTGTCAGAAATTAAAGAGATTAAAAAAGAATTGAGGTCAAGTCGGTTTGCTCCTGATTTATCGAGATACGAACCTTATGATTATAAGGTATTGTTTGGTGAATATCCTGACAGTTTGGTTTGGGAGCAGCGAGTTGAAATTGGAGAAAATTATTTAGATTGCGAAATACCCGGAACTCAAAATGCTCATATTACTACAATTAATTTACTAAGGGGAGCTGAGTTTGGTTATGATTGCAGCCAAGATAATTCTGCTCCATCCTTACTAGTCCCAAGCCCTGACATTATTAACTATGGTAATTTAAAATGGGATGGACAGGCAGGTTGGATAAATCCATCTGGTGATATCCAGATCGTAGCTGTTAATAATAATGGGGATGGTCTTTTGGCGAGGCTGTCCTACATCAAGGATTATCTGCAATCTAACTCATTAGCTTTAGTTTTATTTGGATATCAGGAGAAGATGGTAATTCTTGGCTTGATGAATGGACTAGGTATTCATGAAATGCGTTCAGCATATGTATTTGATGGAGATAAAATAAATTTTAAGAAAACAATTTATGAGCAACGCAAAAGACGTAAAACTAATTGACTTCCTGCCGATAATATCAAAAATACTTTAATCCTAAGAAATTAAGGATTAACCTCTTCACTACAAACTTTATAAACTCCTCTATACTAATTTTGCATATCCCGTGGGGTGGGAGGGTGGTTAGGGATGGTTGTTTAAGGGGCACATCTACTGCTTATTCATTGAAGATAAAATAAGTGAATCTGTATTTGTTTTTTTTGCTTAAAAAAACAAATACAGAAACAGAAACACAGATGAGGGCTGTCATGCCATACACTGATATAGGAGAAACATGGCAGAAATTATCTCTCATAACCGGTCATGCCCGAAGAGACCCTGATTTTCAGTTTACGAGCCTTGCTCATTTACTAAAAGTTGA
>CAJVYT010000200.1 GCA_913009765.1 uncultured candidate division Zixibacteria bacterium | reverse complement strand
CCAAATATAATTAAAACCTAAGCAGTATATGCACTATGTGACTGGATAGTTCATTTTTAGCTGTTTCTTCGAAATAAACTTCCGTTACAGTTACTAATTAAAATGCCAAGTTATTTTTGCCCCGTCCATAGCCTCCCCACCTTATGATAACCTTAGGGACTACAAGGGTTTTTCATTTAACTTTGAAGCGATTGCGGAAAATCTTTATCGCGTGACAAAAAATGGTGGGGTGCTTGTTTGGGTTGTCGGTGACAAAATAAATGGTGGCAGAAGTCTTACCAGTTTTAAGCAGGGGTTATTTCTCAAAGAAATTGGTTTTCAAATGCATGATGTGATGATTTATCAAAAGAAAAACACTCCATTTATGAGAAGCAATGCTTATACAAACTGTTTTGAGTTTATGTTTGTGTTATCAAAAAATAAACCTACAACTTTTAACCCACTTAAAGAAAAAACAGTAAGAAATGGTTATGAAATGCTTACACACAATAAAAAATCTGATGGACTAAATAAAAAAGTATTAAAAGAGCTAAAAAAAGAAAAAACTAGAAATAATATTTGGACTTATGCGGTTGGTTTAGGCGGAACTACATCCGATAAAATTGCTTTTAAGCACCCTGCTGTATTTCCGGAAAAATTGGCAGAGGAACACATCCTATCATGGTCAAATGAGGGAGACTTAATATTTGACCCCATGTGTGGTTCAGGAACTACTTGCAAAATGGCTATGAAACATGGCAGGGAATTTATTGGTGTAGATATTTCTGAAGATTACATAGCTGTTGCAAAAGAACGTATTAAAAGTTGCCAACCTGTCCTGTTATGAATAAAGATAAAGTAGCATATGGGGATTTTGTTATAACAACAAGCAAATTAGCAGATATTGCTAAAAACTCTGTTGGATTGGTTAAAGATACTTCAGTAAATAAATTAACTGTTTACTTTATTGGCATGGCAAAAATTTTAGATGTTGAAAAAAGCAATGTTAAATTTATAGATTTAGAAAAAACAGGCAAAGGTTTTCCGCTGAAGATTTGCAACATTTGTCACATATTAAAGCCAACAGATAATTTTGATAAAAACCAAACAGATGCAAAAGGTAAAAGCACTACAAGACCAAGTTGTAGAGAATGTAGAAAGCATATAGATGGAGTGAAGATAACAAACGAGGAAAAACGAAAGTTAGATAAAATTCGCCCAAAAACAAAATCGATTTTTACTTGTCCAATTTGCCAAAAGAGGACAATTGTGGGTATTACTGCCAATTTAGTGAAAGACCATGACCACAAAACAGGCAAAGGTCGTGAATGGATTTCTGATAGTTGTAATACAGGATTAGGTAGATTTAAGGATGACGTGGATTTTTTTGAGAGAGTGATTAATTATCTCAAAAAATATTCTTAAAAAAACAAAAGTATTTTATCAATGTTGGTTAAGTCTACACCACTATCTGCTGAGGGTATGGGGTCAAGCGTGACAAAAGTAAAAAAAGGCATAGAGAAAAAAGAAGAAATAAACTACAATATTTATCATACACATTCGGGACATGATGTTGGTTATAGATTGCGGCTCTACTGATTCTCACACGCTCAGATTTTAAAAAAGAAAAAAACAAATAAAAAGATAACGAAGCAGTACTTGAACGAGTGCCAGCGGTGACTTTTTGGGGAAGCAGTAGTTTATGGTTTGCAAATTGTCTTTTTGTACTTTTAGCGCTTCATGGTCTGCATCACTCACGCAGGCGTTATGTGTAAGAATCGATAATAACGCTTGACAATATTAACGTGATACAATATTATTTAATTAATGATAAAAAGCTTTGCTTGCAAAGAGACAGAAAAAATATTTAACCGTCAAGTATCACGTAAGCTACCACGGGATATACAGAAAGTTGCACGTAGAAAACTTGAGATAATAGAAGGCGCAGAAGTCCTTCAAGATTTACGAATACCGCCAAACAATAGACTTGAAAAACTATCAAAAGATAGAAAAGGCCAATATAGCATACGCATCAATGATCAGTGGCGCATTTGTTTTGAATGGCGTAAAGGTGATGCTTACGATGTTGAAATAGTGGATTATCATTAGGAGGCAATGATGACAAAAAAATTATTAGAACCAATTCATCCAGGTGAGATTCTGATGGAGGAGTTTCTGAAGCCTATGAATATTAGTCAGTATAGGTTAGCTAAGGATATTAATGTGCCTGCACGCCGAATAAATGAAATTGTTCAGGGGAAACGTTCTATAACTCCAGATACAGCTCTCAGATTATCAAGATATTTTGGTCTTTCAGAAAGGTTTTGGGTAAATCTTCAGGCCAGATACGATTTAGAAAAAGAAAAGGATAGATTAAAAAATCGACTTGATGAAGAAGTCCATGTTTACGCATCTGCAGTTTAATCGGTTGTCGATAAAAAAATCACATAACCGGCAGATGCACTCGAATGTGTGCCAGCAGTGATGATTTGGGTTTTGTTTAGCTTATGTGGTCAAACGGTTTTTTAGGATGTGTCTGTCTTACATGGCACACATCGGTGATCAAGGCGTTATGTGTAATGAGCAAAATAATAAGATTTCGCTAAGAAAGGAGACAATACAATGCAAATAGAGGCACACAGAATTAGAATTTGGGCTACTCACTTATGGGCAGTTTCGCTAATATTGTTTTTGTTGGCGGGTTGTGCACCCACCATCACCAATCTGGAACCCAGTGTCGGGACACCGGGCGATAAGATATTAATTACCGGTGGGAAACTCACAGCCGGCGGGATAAATCCTTCCAGCATTGACTTTAACGGCACCCCCACCAAGTTCAAAGCCGTTGGTAATGATATAGAAGCTCAAGTTCCTATCGGTGCAACCACTGGACCGATACACGTAAAAACAAGCTATGTCGACTTCTATTCGCCTGGTGGTACTGCAACAAGCCCTTTTGACTTTACGGTTGAAAAGAGCACGTTTACGGAAAAGGAAAATAACGACACGCGAAAGACTGCGAACAATGCAAGCTTGGCACAAACCATAAAAGGTAGCACAACAGATACGGATAAAGCCGACTGGTTCAAAATAACGAGCGGTCCTTCCGGACCTTGGGGCTATGGGATCGAGATTGTGGTCGAGCCGAAAAACTTACCTAAAGGGGTCTTGCTTCGGGTGGATATGGAAGGATACCGAGCGGATTTGAAGGCGGTCGGGCACTTGAATACATACCATGATAACAAAGCTTTCACCTTATGGACGACACACGCCCCGAACACCGATATATTTTTAAACGTATATTGGGCCGGATCGACTTCAAAAAGCTTTGAAGCGGGCTATACACTCAAGATAGCGCGCTTCAAAATTAGCGATACTAACGAAGACGATAATTCTTTTAAAACCGCTAAGGAGATAAAAATGTCGGATGGGATGGGTGCTCATAATACGTCCTACTTGTGTAATATTTTCAAGGGTGGCGATGACGTCGGCATGAAGGATTTTTACTTCTTTAACCCCGGAGGTGCTACCCAGATTAGTCTCGTAGTGCTTAGCCCATCCCTAAACCAGCAAGACATAGTGTACGTGAATCTCTATGACAACACAAAAGGTTATCGAGGCGGAAATGCCGGTAACTATGGCGCTGCTAACTTCAACCTCAAGTTAACCAAGGGGGAGGAAGCACTCGGCCAATGGTATATCGCAGTAACCAATGCCGGGGATCATTACGCAAGTGCAGGTGCAGGGCCCAAGGATGCAATGCCTTTGAGCTGCAAAGCGCCTTATACGATTATGGTGATTACAAAATAAGCTAAGGAGTAATTGAAGAATACGCTTGCCTTTTTTATAACAGAAATATAACCGAACCCTAAAATTTCATCCAAGTGAAGCCTCGCGAAAGTAAATCGTTAAAGTTATTGGCAAAAGAACACATACAGTACCCAACACCCTGAGGAAATCCTGGGATTGATGAAACCTTTTTTTAGGTGCTGATTGTCTGGTTACTTGTGCGCACCTATATATCTTTATTTCCTTCCGCCGCCTAAGTACAGAGGGACTGAGAAATAACCTCTTTACTTACTGTAGATCAAATTACCGGGAAAATAAATTATAACGCCTCCAGATTCCACTGCCGGAGGTCTTTTTCAATATCGCTGATATCCCGCTTTTCATCAATGGCCTTCATTACTTTTTTTCTGCCGTCTGAATCACCGAAAAAGATACACCCTGTGATCCTGTTTCCGTTAATAACCAGCTTTTTGTAAATATATTTTTCTTTGTCTTTTTTTACGATTGACTCAAATTTGCCGTCAGCATCAATGTCACCGGCAGCCACCAAATCAACTCCTGCAATCTTTAAAACATTTGACGGTGTGGTGCCGTTATAGACGGTATCTCCCCCAGCCATATTTATACCCGCAACCTCTCCCTGTTTCTCTGAGGCAGGCCATATGCCGTAAAAGACCCCCCTGTGTTCTATTAGATCCCCTGCTGCATATATATCGGAAATTTCAGTCTCCATTCGGTCATTGACAGGCAATCCCTTAGCCAATTTCAGGCCGGATTTTTCAGCAAGACGAGCCTTCGGCCTTATGCCTGCCGATATGATTATCATGTCGCATTTAATCTCTCCTCCATCTTCAAGCAGGAGCCCTTCAACCCTGTCAATGCCCGTAATCTCTTTTGATTTTGAATTGAGGTAAAAAGTAAAGCCCATATCTTCCATCTGTGCCTTGAGAATCTCCGCTCCTTCAGGGTCCATCTGCCTTGGAAGCAGGCGGGAAAAAAACTCGACAACACTTACAGTATGCCCTGATTTTCTCAAACTGTTTCCTGCCTCAAGACCCAGCACTCCTCCTCCAATCAGCAGAACTTCCCGGGAGTTTTTTGCATACTCTTTGATATCTACGGCATCCTTCAGTGTTCTTAATGTAAAAACACCTTTTTTATCGGAACCGGGGATAGGAGGGACAAAAGATGTTCCACCCAATGCAAGGAGGAGTCTGTCATATTTCAGTCTCTGACCGGATGCAATGACAACCTCTTTTGAATCTCTGTCAATTGATGCAGCCGGCGTGTCAAGGAGGAGTTTGATACTGTTCCGTTCGTACCAGTCGTTTTTATAGATGGTCAGTTTTTTTTCATCAATCTCATCAGCAAGATATTCGATCAGTCTTATCCTGCTGTAAAAGGGATAAGATTCGTCAGTCAGGATTGTTATATCGCCTGAGGAATCCGTCTTCCTTATGTTCAGGGCTGCTGTAGTGCCTGCAACCCCATTACCGATTATTATGTATTTCATTATTACCCCCCTGTTATTCGTCACTTTCTTAAAGCGTATTCAAAAAAGCAATTATATCCTTTACTTCTTCTTCAGACAGATAATCAAACGACGGCATTTTGCTGAACGGCTCTCTTAATTGCCGCCTGATATTTTCCGGTGTTGAAGGCCGTTTGCTGACAGGAAGATTCGGGTTTTTAAGCACGCCTTTCAATCTTGGGCCCATAATGGACTTTGTGCTATGGGCGTCATGGCAGAAGCTGCATTTGGAACCAAAGAGTTTTTTGCCTCTATCAATACTATCCGGTACATTCTTATTCACCATCTTTATGCCTTCATCTCTTTTCTCCGCTGTTTCCGGCACAGCTCCCCAGGAATCAGTGACAAGCAGATAGTACCCGCCTGAAGTTCCAAACATGCCGAAGGTCATCAAGGCAATTAAAAGGCCAATTGTCTGCACCTTCGGGTAATACTGGCGGTAGACTTTAATTATTGCTATTTTCAGTCCGAAGAGAACTATGACCGTAAGTGCAAGTATACTGTGCATTGTCCCCCTCGGAGTCAGTTCTGCCCCGGACAGAGCTATGAAGCGGAGACAGGAATATGTGATAAAGAGAAATATCAGGATATAGACAATCCCATTGATCCTGTGAAGTGTTTTAAGCCGTTTTACCGGAAATTTTTTCTCTGCCCTGGCAAGTATCTCAAACATCGTGAACATGGCAAAAAGAGCCGAGAAGACCATAACCACAGAAAGAATTAACTTTAAAAAAGGAATCGCCATAATCACGCCCTGTCCCTTCAAATTTTATTTTCTTTTTAGAGTTAAATACTCCGCGAATAAATAGCAGGAATTCAGAATAAAAAGAAATAAAGCCCTGTGCATTTGACTCATTCCGGCTCCTGACTCCTGTATTCTGACTCCGCTTCAAACGGGATTTACTTCAAAGACTTAATGTACGCAACGATGTCAGTCATATCTTCAGATTGCGGATCAATAGCCTTACCCTTAAGGGCAGTCTCTATACAGAAATTCACTGCTTCCTCAAGGCTGTTCTGTTTTTGCCCCATAATGTTGAATTCTTTCTTTTCACCGGACTTCTCCAGCCCCTTTCCATCTGAATGACATGAATTGCAGGACTTCCCGTCTGTGCCGCCACCGAAGTTTACATCATTAAAAAGCACTTTCCCTTTTTCTGCATTGCCTGTTGTGCATGCGACAAAAAACATGAGACCGACACCTATGAATAGAATCACAATCTTAGAAACCTTCATTGATTATCCCCTCCTCTTTTTCTGTAATCATTTTTATTAAATTCTCCATGCTGCAAATTCTATCATATAGAAAAGGAATGTCAATAAGGGGAGGGCGTGTAATCAGGTTGCCGGAATCATATCTCCTTTTTGCATCTCATCTTCCCCTTTTCCCTTTTATCGGGTAAAACATTAAAGAATTTTAGGTAATCCCCCGATAATAGCCATAAGGGAAAAATCCATATTGAAAATTATGCTTTGCCAGGCACTGAGCGGCAAAAATTAAATAGCAATCGAGTGGCTATGAAGAGTAATAGATTCATTATGTTGCCGGTATTCCATGCAGCGTCCATCTGCGTCATCTTCCTGATATTTCCTTTATGTGTCTCCGCAGCATGGTATGACTCCGGCTGGAGTTACCGTAAAAAGATTACTGTTCAGGAAGGTCAGGTAAGCGGAACTCAACCGGATTTCCCTATGCTTATCAATACTACCGACCCTGACTGGAGAGATACCGCCAATGGTGGAAAAGTGGGCCAACCCGACGGAGGCGATATCTTATTTACGTCTTCTGACGGAACAACCAGGCTTCCTCATGAAATAGAGAGCTATGACAACGTTAGCGGCCGGTTGGTTTCATGGGTAAATGTTCCTTCCATTTCTGACGGAACTGTTATTTATATGTATTACGGCAATTCATCAGCCGGTGACCAGTGGGATATTGAAAATACCTGGAACAGTGATTTTGCAATGGTACAGCATATGCAGGAGACTTCCGGCACTCATTTTGATTCTACTTCTAACGGTAATAACGGCTCCCCTTATGGAGGGGTTACACAAAACGCAGCTGGTCAGATAGACGGCTCTGATGATTTTGACGGGTCAAACAATTACGTCGCTATCCAGAATTTGAATTATAATAGCGCCGGACAAATAAATGTATTAACGGTTTGTGTATGGTTTAATACGTCTTTTGGCGGCTCCGGCTGGACTAACAATTGGGCGCTTGTGGATTTTGACAGGTCTGAATATTATAATTTCTTTGTTTATGGAGATACCGGTGAGCTTGGATTTGCCACTGCTGTGAGCGGAATAGTCGATATGCGGGGAAGTGCCCCGGCTAATGACGGCCAGTGGCATTTTGGGTGTATAGTGTTTGATTCATCTGATGTTAATGATAAAAAAATATATTTAGACGGAACACTGGATTCTCAGCAGGATGCTTACTCAACAGG